>QMPO01000313.1 GCA_003648625.1 Bacteroidota bacterium | reverse complement strand
TACCTTCCGCATCCTTCATTAACGCCCCTCCGAATTTGAAGATCCTTGCCATATTTTTCTCTGTCGTAAAGATTAATTTGTTTCTTTTATCAAACCTTTCCGGAACGATGCAAGCAGCATCTGTAAGTCTTTGATCTGTATTTTTATCTGTTTACCGATGTCGGTATCGGCAACCCGTTTCCGTTTGGCATTGGCTTCGATAAATATCCTGTCCGAAATAATGTCTTTGTCTTCCTCTACAGCTTTGGTTTTCGAGTCGAAATGCTGGTGTTCAACCAATACCAGTCCGTATGAATTATAGATCAGTGTGTATCCTGCTACGCCGGTTACTTTCTGGTATGGGATCGACATGCCACCGTCAATTACAAACAGCTTTCCATTGGCTTTGATAGGGCTTTCGCCTTTTTTAACTTTTACGGGAACGTGTCCGTTGACAACGTGCGAATTTTTCGGATCGAGGTCGAATTCTTTTAAAATCTCATCACAGTATTTCTCATTATCATACACCAGCTTGTAATAAGGATTGCGATGCTCCTTGTGCAGTGATTTGTCGTCGATAAAATATCTTTCGAATGTAGTCATCTTAACTTTTCCGAACAGTGGAGAAGCCTGGCCGCACCACAAATACCACATATAATCAAGGATGCCGTTGAGTTTGTTATGGTCAAAACGCTGTGCGTAAGCCTTGCGTGCCACCCGTTCAAAATGGTCACACAGTGCTTTCCCTTTGTATTTGGTTCCTTCAATCTCAAATGCTTCAAAGTCTCCGTTTTCGGTCATGGGGATGCAGCCGTGGTATAGCAAATTAGAATTATACGCCAGGTACATACTTCCGTGCGAAAAAAGAAAATCGACATGCCGTTGTAATCGTTTGCTGTTTTTAAAACTTCGGGTAAGTTTCTCAATCACTTCTTTTTCGTCTTCCGACAGTTTAAACGGATCTTTCGGGTCAACTGTGGGAAAGTTGCTGTCGAGCAGAGTATATTCGTTGCCGTCAATCCGGATGGTACCTTTTTTATGCTGTATCTTGTCCAGTAACAGGCGGTCGTCCATGTTAAAATGCGGATTGTTCCTGATTATCTGGCTTTCCAGTTTGAATTGAATGATGGATATAGCTTTATGCATTTGCATCAGCATACGATTTTCCCTGACCGGATCATCAGTTTTCAGTTTGAACTGCTCGCAGGGATCGTCCTTATACTGCCGCATCGCAAATGTAGCCAGAGGGAGCATGTTAATACCGTATGCCTCTTCCAGCGTATCCAGATTCTGATATCTTAATGAAACACGTATCACATTAGCTACAAGCACTTTGCTTCCTGCCGCTGCGCCCATCCAGATAATATCGTGATTACCCCACTGGATGTCTACCGAGTGGTACTCAGCCAGCCGGTCCATTACTTTCTCGGCATGTGGTCCTCTGTCAAAAATATCTCCTATAATATGTAGCTGGTCAATAAGTAAGCGCTGGATAAATTTGCACATAGCAACTATGAATGCCTCAGCCCTGTCCACTTCGATAATAGTATTGATAATGGCCTCGAAGTAATCTTCTTTATCTTCACCGCTTTCATTCAGTAATTCGTCGATGATGTAGGCAAAATCCTTCGGCATGGCTTTCCGTACTTTTGAACGTGTGTATTTGGCTGCTGCCGAACGGGCCACATCACTAAGACGCTGTAATGTAATGGCAAACCACTCATGAGGATCATCTTCGTTTTTCAGTGTGAGGTCAAGTTTTTCTTTCGGGTAGTATATTAATGTTGCCAGCGACTTTTTGTCTTTCAGTCGTAGTGTTTTTCCGAAAACATCATCAATTTTCCGGCGTACCACACCCGAAGCGTTAGCCAGCACGTGGCTGAATGTTTCATATTCCCCGTGGATGTCGGTCAGGAAATGTTCGGTACCCTTTGGCAGGTTCAGAATAGCTTCCATATTGATGATCTCGGTACTGGCAGCCTGAATGTTCGGGAACTTTTCCGAGAGCAGCTGAAGGTACTTCAAATGTCCTTCCAACTCGGAAGTTGTGTAAACGGAGTTATTTTTTTTCTTCATAACTTACTTGAACAGAACTTAATTAAAATCAACGCAAAGGTACAAAACTGGCAGTTAGAAAATATACACCTGATTGTTTCAATGTAATTGAAGATGTAATAAGACGTAGTATATTAGCGGATTATTTTACGGGAATACCCGGATAGCGACAGTAATTTTGAAACAGACATCATTATTAGAAAGTTATAAACTTCATCCTCGTCTGGAAGAATTGCACACTTTTTTGACGGAAGAAGAAAAGCATGCACAGCTAAAAGGTTTGGCAGGTTCATCTGCTGCACTGACGGTAGCTGCTGTGTTTGAAAAAACAGGAAAACAACAACATTTTGTTGTGCTGCCTGATAAAGAGCAGGCTGCTTATTTCTATAACGACCTGGAAAACCTCTTCAGCGAGACGGATACAGACGTGCAAAAAAAACGGGTATTGTTTTATCCGACATCATACAAACGACCATATGAACCTGAAAATCCGGACAGGTCATACCAGTTGTCACGTACTGAGGTGCTCAAACGCCTGATGACCGGTGACCGGAAAACAATAATAATTTCTTATCCCGAAGCGCTGGCAGAAAAAGTGATCACCAAAGCCTATCTGACAAAAAATATCATCAAACTAAAACAGGGAGAGCAGGTGGGGCTGGAATTTTTATGCGACTTGCTGGTGGAATTTGGTTTTGAGAGCGTCGAGTTTGTTGCCGAACCGGGACAATTTGCTTTACGGGGAGGAATCGTAGATGTGTTTTCCTATTCCAACGATCATCCATACAGGGTTGAATTTTTTGGCGATCGCGTGGAGTCGATCCGAACATTTGATCCGGTCAGCCAGTTGTCGGTTCAAAATATGAACCGCATCAGCCTGTTACCGAACGTACAGGACAGAACCATTGAAGAAAAAAGGGTGAGTGTCCTTGATTATATGCAGCCTAAATCGGTGTGGTGGATCCACGATATAGCCTATACAGCCGAACGTATTGAAAAAGAATTTGAAAAAGCCATAGACACATTTGAACGTTTTGGTGAAGAGCTGAAACAAGCTGAACCCGACACGCTGTTTATCAG
>QMPO01000312.1 GCA_003648625.1 Bacteroidota bacterium | reverse complement strand
ATACCTGATCATCCTGAACCTGATCTTTTTCGGCATCCACGATTTTCGGAAAGGGAAGTACATGGAGAGTTTCGTTTTTGCCGGTATTACCCTGGGATTGCTGCTGTTTATCCACGAATATGACCTGAATGAACTGGCAAAAAGAAAATTGTTTACCGGACAGGAGCTGCTGACATCGAAAGAAACGGCTTACGGCAATCTGACCGTTACCAAAACAGGGGTACAGACAAACTTTTATGAAAACGGCGTCCTGCTTTTTTCAACCGGCAATGTGGCACAACGTGAGGAAGATGTGCATTATGCGATGCTGCAAAACCCCGGAGCTGCAAATGTGCTGCTGATCGGGGGAGGTGTGACGGGAACAGCAGAGGAACTGCTGAAATACCCTGCCATACGGCAGATCGATTATCTGGAGATGAATCCTGCCATTTTTATCCTGGCGAAAGAGTTTACACCATACCTGACGGATAAACGTATCAGTATGATAGCAGAAGACCCGCTGAGGTTTATTAAAAAAACGGATAAGAAATATGATGTCGTGCTCGTTAACGAACCCACACCTTCCGGTGCCGGATTGAACCGGTTTTTTACCGTCGAATTTTACCAGCGGCTAAAAAAATTGCTGACACCGGGCGGACTGGTTTCAACACGGCTCACAGCATCCGAAAATTACATGAGCGACGACGAGGTGGCCATGCAAACGTCGGTATATAACAGTCTGAAAATCTCCTTTGCTCATGTGCTGGCAGTGCCCGGAAAGAAGCTTTATTTTATTGCCTCTGACAGTACCCTGAAAATGAATTATACGACGTTGTACAAAAAGCAGGATCTTGCTAATAAGTACGTCAATGATGCTTACCTGAACGATGATCTTTTACAATTTCGTGCCGATCAGATCCTTTCTGCTTATACCGACGGCTCGTTGCTTAATTACGACTTCAAACCTTCGGTTTATCTGCTGTATATCCGTCACTGGCTTGGATTTTTTGGCTGGGACATCCGCTTCATTCCCATAGTCGTTCTGGTGCTTATCCTGCTTTTTCTGATCATGGCAAAACCTATGGCAACGGCCATGTTCACCAGCGGTTTCAGCGGTGCGGCAGCTGAAGTATCGTTGTTGATCGCTTTCCAGGTGATCTTCGGTTATGTGTATCTGTTCCTCGGCATCATCATCACCGTATTTATGGCCGGTCTTACCATTGGTTCGCTTTTAAGCAAAAATTGCCGTGGCGACAACGTGATGAAGCTGGTGAAGCGTGTGCAGCTGCTTTCGGGCATATTCCTTGTGGCGCTGGCGGTGATGCTGCCGCTCGTAAAAGGAGTGCAGCATGATGTGCTGATCCGCTGGTTGTTTTCCGTGGCGATGCTGCTGGTAGCGGTTTTGGTGGGCTATCAGTACGGTGTCATCGTGTGCGGCAGCAAAAAAAATGCGGGCAGGGCGGTGGCTTCGGCTTATTCTTCTGATCTTGTGGGTTCGGCACTGGGCAGCCTGCTGGTGGTAGTATACATCCTGCCGGTTTTCGGACTGACGATGACCCTCCTGCTGCTTGGCGGTTTTCATTTTTTAACATTATTTATCTTGACGATCAAGAGGAAGATGAAGTATCTTTAGGGCAACATAAGGGAACGAGTTATTTTAAACAGATGAAGGGAAAAGATTTCTTACTGACAAAACGTGATTTTATTAAACTCAGCCTGGCGGGTGCGGGGAGTGTGGCGTTGTGTGGGAGCCTGCCGGCAAAAGCATTGACAACCATGGCACCCGGAACTAAAAAACCCTGGAAATGGAGCAAAGAAGCCATTTACTACATCAACACACCCAAAGGTCTTAAGTGTAAATTGTGTCCGCAGAACTGCGAGATCAAAGAAGGGGAGACGGGCGACTGCCGGACACGGCAGAATTACAACGGAAAGTTATACTCGATTGTTTATGGTAACCCTTGCGCGGTCCACCTTGACCCGATCGAAAAAAAACCGCTGAATCATTTTTTGCCCGAATCGCTGGCCTATTCCATCGCCACTGCCGGCTGCAACCTGGCCTGCCTCAACTGCCAGAACCACACCATATCGCAGGTGAGCCCTTACGACACGCGCAACTACGATCTGATGCCCGAGCAGGTGGTGCAGGAAGCACAGAAGTATAAAGCCCGTTCCATTGCCTACACGTATTCGGAACCGATCGTGTTTTTTGAGTATGTGTACGATACGGCCAAACTGGCCCGCCTGGAAGGAATCAAAAATGTGTTTATCTCGGCAGGCTACATCAACGAACAGCCGCTGCGCGATATCTGCAAATACCTTGATGCCGCTAACATCGACCTGAAATCGTTTAGCAACGAGACCTACGAGATGCTGAATGCCGGCACGCTGGAGCCGGTGCTGAATACGCTGAAAATAATGAAAGAAGAGGGCGTGTGGCTCGAGATCACCAACCTGGTGGTGCCTTCGTGGACGGACGATATGGACATGATCAAAAAAATGGCCGACTGGCTGTACGACAACGGGTTTAAGGATACACCGCTGCATTTCAGTCGCTTCCATCCCGAATACAAGCTGACCAATTTACCGTCAACGCCGGTGGAAACACTGAACAAGGCACGCGAGATTGCCATGGCTGCCGGGCTGAATTTCGTGTATGTGGGCAATGTGCCGGGCAGCAAAGGGCAGAACACCTATTGTCCTTCCTGTAAAAGCCTGCTGATTGAACGCAACGGCTACCAGATACTGCAAAACAATATCAGCAACGGAAAGTGCAATAACTGCGGAACGCCGATTGCCGGGGTGTGGGAGTGAGGGGATAGGGGAATAGAGGAATAGGGGAATAGGGGAATAGGGGAATAAGGGAATAGAGGAAGTCCTATACGCCTTATAACTCAGAACCCGGAACTCAAAACTCCCTGCCCGTCCGAAACGAAGTGAAGGCGGGAGAACTCAGAACTAAATGTACTTACAGTAATGCCCCGGATCAACCAGTTCGCGGTATTTGACGATGACTTTTTTAAAATCTTCCCAGGCATCTTTTTTCAGGTTGGGGTTGCGGAGCAGGGCTGAAGGATGGTAAGTAGGCATCAGCAGGCGATTGGCGTACAGTTTCCAGTGACCCCGTTCGCGGGTGATCTTCATGTT
>QMPO01000311.1 GCA_003648625.1 Bacteroidota bacterium | reverse complement strand
CCGTTCCATAATCCGGGCAATTCCTGGGCCTTCAAATCCTTTCCGTTTTGCGATTTCAAAGAAATGAACCCTGTCTGCGGATCAACATACTTCTTCAGATCAAATTTATCTCCTTTGTAATCTTTTATGCCACAAACAAGGTCAACAGGGTTAAAATGAGTCGCTTCACTGACAATCTTTGCTTGTTCAGGATTGTCGAGGTCCATCTGCGATGATTCCACAATTTGTAAAGAAAGCATATCATTCTCATCTTGCACCCAATAGGGGCCGCCTCCCGGTTCTCCTTCGTTTTTCACCATGCCGCAAACACGCATGGGCCTGTTCAGCTTGTTGTACAGGAAATCTATCTTGTCCATTTTTTCATACCCATCATAGGCATCCGGGATGAAAATCTGTAGTTCATTTTCGGCAAATTTTCTGACTTCCTCAAGTTCATTATCTGTCAGATTTCCTCCTTCCAGTAAATCCAGATAGTCAAATGTTTTTTCCTGTAAACGGAACAATAACCCTCCAATGACTTTCTTGTAAGTGTACGTCGTTTCTTTCAGTCGGTCGGGGACTACATTGTCGATGTTTTTGATGAAAATAATTTCTGCATCCATTTCGTTCAAATTTTCAATCAGTGCACCATGACCTCCCGGGCGGAACAGCAAGGATCCGTCTTTATCTCTGAAAGGTTCATTGTTCATATCCACAGCAATCATATCGGTGGATGACTTTTGCTGCGAGTATTTCAGGTTAAAAGTAACTTCATGCTTATCCTCGTACTTCCCTTTTCTCTCCGCAATAGCGTGTTCAAATTTATGCTGATGCTCGGGAGAAACTGTCAGGTGAATATGCGCAGTACGGTTTTTATCAGTGGCGTAATGGATTCCTTCAACCAGGTGCTCTTCGACAGCCAGCCTCGGGCCGTCATTGTAATGGTGAAACAAAAGCAATCCTTTGGGAAGAGAGGCATACCCTAAGCCTCTGTCAGTCAGGAAATATTCAAGAATAGTGTTAAACTCCTTTTGTTGGGTCAATTCTTCCAGAGAGAAACCGCCTTTTGCCAAAACATTTTTCAGCTCATTGTAAAAGGCAAAAAGATGCAGGTTTGAGAAAAAATGATAGGGCGAATTAAACGACTTATCGGCTTCGTACTGTTCTGTATCAGCATCTGTACCATGATAAGACTCCATAAACTCAAACAAAACTTTAAACATGCGGCTTGCCGCCCCTGAGGCAGGAACAAACTTCAAAATATCATAATTCGTGTAATGATCATCGAACCATGAAGTCAGACTGGCGATCTCCTGTTCATTAAAATGCAGGATGCCATTATTAATTGTAGCCGGAGCTGATAGTTTTACAAAAGGAAACCCTTTTTTGAAATTTTTTATTTGCTTTTCAACGGTTTCAGGGGTAATCTTTTTCTCTTTGATCTGCTTCAGGTCTTTTTCTGTGAACATATTTCCGGGGTTTAATTCATTGTGCAAAATTAGAAAAATACGTATCGATTGAAAAAAGCTTATGCTAAATGAGTGTTAAATGAGAATAAATATTATTTTTGCAGCCGCTTTAAAGCCCAGGTGGCGGAAATGGTAGACGCGCATGGTTGAGGGCCATGTTCCTGTAAGGGAGTGCAAGTTCGATTCTTGTCCTGGGCACGAGGAAAAATCCCGGGGTTGAAGAACCTGCGAACAGAAAGGTTTTAAAGCATACTGTGGGATTAAATTCTCAGATTAATACAGGCCCAAGTGGCGGAATTGGTAGACGCGCTACATTCAGGGTGTAGTGACCGAACGGTCGTGAAGGTTCGAGTCCTTTCTTGGGCACAAAAAGTCATCTTTTTAAGGTGACTTTTTTTGTTTGGCAGAACGAACAATGTGCTTACATCCCAAATTTTAAAACACTTAATTCTTAATTTCTTTGTATAAGGGGCTATTATTTGAGTATTAAAGTTTCATTTGATTTTAAAATAAATTGTATCTTAGGTGTTATTAAGTACAGTCTGATTATTTCGATAAAAACCTTATGGAAAAACAAAAAAAGGAAAATGTAGTTGATCTTTTCTGGACTGGAGGTTGGGATTCAACATATAGGCTGTTAGATTTGATTTTAGTGCATAATAAGAAAGTGCAACCTCACTATTTAATTGATCCAAACCGAAGATCAACACGGCTGGAGTTAAAAGCGATGAGAAAGATTAGAGAAGAACTGTTGAAAAAAGATGCAAGATCACATGAATTTCTTTTTCCGGTCAAATACGCAGAAGTTAATTCTCTGAAAGAAAATAATGCAATAACAAGTGCGTATGAGAGATTAGTTAGAAATGTTCCGTTGGGAATACAGTACGAATGGATGGCAAGGTATTGTAATGAGAACGGAATAGAAGAGATGGAATTGTCTATTGAGCAGGGAGATAGTAAATTCAACAAATTTATTGAACCGTTGGTTTCAAAGATTAATTGGGATTGGAGTAGCTTTTCATACAGGGTTGATGACATACATGAAGGAGAAGATGAATATGAAATATTCAAATATTTTAATTTCCCAGTATTACATTTAAGCAGGTCTGAAATGACCGAATTATCAAAGGAAAAGGGATTCTTTAGTCTATTAGAGCAAACATGGTTTTGTCATAATCCGATTAATAATAAACCATGTGGTGTTTGTGATCCGTGCATTACAACGATTAAAGAAAAACAAAAGTGGCGTATTCCTTTAAAAAGCCGGATTCGTTATTACCTCTATGTACAGACTGGGTTGAGAAAGCTTCGAAAGAAATAACTTGTTGGAATTAAGTAGCTGAACAGTTTAAATTAATATTTAACAAAACTTGAAAAACAAGAGTAATAGTGTAGTTAACATCTTCTGGACAGGAGGGTGGGACTCAACATTCAGAATTCTACAGTTGTTAATTACTAAAAAAAGAAATGTCCAGCCTTTCTACATAATAGACCAGGAAAGAAAGTCTCTGAATGCAGAGTTTAAGGCAATGAGTGCGATTAAATCGGCTCTGTTTGAAAGATATCCTTATACAAAAAAACTACTAAGACCCACAATCATTAGAAATTTGTCTGAGATGAATTCCGATCAGAATTCACTTTCTGATCTAAAACAAATAGCAAAATCATATTCTCTCGGATGT
>QMPO01000310.1 GCA_003648625.1 Bacteroidota bacterium | reverse complement strand
GTTTACGAACTGGAAGCACTGCTCAACTTCAACTTTTGTTATACCGATATTGAAGTAAACAAAAAGCGGTTTGTAAACACACAGATCACCATGCCGTTAGACGATATGGGAAAGATAGGCGAAAGCAAACTGGCACAGCTTTATTACGAAGCCATTATCGACAGCATACAGGCGCGCATGCTGTGCATTACAGGCTACGACAACATGAAACTGCTGCTGGTTGACCTCCAACAAACCGGCACAGCCGATAACGGCGATGCCATTGTAAGTATCGGGGCACTGGTGGGGAATGAGATAAATTATACTTCTACGGATGAAATAGGCTGGTGGTTTGGTAAAGCAGCAGGAAATTGCCAGGGAGAAAACGATCCGCTGGATGCCACGATTGTATTAACCCACGATATTTATTTTGTACGGTTTCCCGCGCCGCCTCCGGGAAAGGTAAGAAGAAAAGTTAATATTATCACTTTGCCGGAATATAAACCATGGGATTATTTTCTTGTTTCCGATGATGAAAGAGATAATTTTGAGGATTCAAGGTTGTTTTATGCCGAAGAGGATGCGACCCATAACCCGCCGTTACACATTACCGACGATACACGTTGTCTTTCCGGATATTTTGAAACTCCCTCGGAAATGACCTTTTACAGAGACAGCTATCAACAATTTATTGATAGTGCCGAGATTGATAACAACCTTGAATTTACGGATTGTGTTATTAGTTGGGGAGAAGCATATAATAATAATATTCAAACAAAGATATGGCATACATTACAAATCACTCTTGGCCACGTGTGGCTGGTTGACGAAGGATCCGTAACCATAGATGACATACTGGCTTATTAAAACAACAGGCATGAAACAACATGTTGTTCTGTTTATATTATTTACCTGGCTATGTGCTTTGCCTTTAACGGGCAAAGCACAAGACAGTTGGGTAGTTAAGTTCAATTCACCTTTGAGTGAAAGCAGTGGTGATTTTATAAATAATTCAAATGATGAATTTATCGGTTATGTGGCAAAGATAATTCCTCAAACATCTATTCGTGATTTTTATTTATATAAAATTGACAAAAACGGAGATACGGTATTAAACAGAAAATTCCCACATAAACAAGATACCATTCTAAGTTTTTGCAATATTATTCAATCAAATTGTAACCCTGAAGAATATCTTGTTTCCGGTTATGGTAATACGAATTTTAACGGAAACTATTCAATTTATGATTTTTTTATCAAAGTAGATTCAAATTTTAATACAATCTGGGAAAGAAATTACATTTTAAAACCAAATAATATTAGCGCAAGCTATGAATATTTACCGCAAATATTAAAGAAAAAAGATTTGGGATATATTTACGGTACACTTTACGACAACGCGGGAAATAACCGCTTGGTATTTTTTGAAATGGGTGAAAACGGTGACAGTTTGGCTTACCGGGTTTATGAAGGCGATAGTGCAGGTCTGTTTTTATATGATTTGTATTATAATTACGATTCTTCTGCTTATTTGGTTAATGTATGGGATACACATCCTATACCCTTATGGGGTGAAACACAAATATTAACCCTTGACCTTGATTTCAACCAGACCAAAGTAACCTATCTGCCACGTTGGCATAGTGCTATTACATCCAGATTGTTACCCGGTGGAAGTGTGGTTTCGGGAGGGCTATACAAAGGTATTTTGCTTAATCCGTATCAGCTAATTGATCAGATATGTATATTAAAACACGACACCTCACTTACATTAACCGATAGCAGTTACTTCACCAATCCCGACCACGAAATCGGAAAGCATGAAGGTTATTATAACTCCATTGATTATTATTACCCCAATTCCATTTTTGTGGCGGGCACCTACGATTATGACATCGGGATCTGGGTGTCCCATCCATCGTGGATAGCCATAGCAAAATACGATAGTGATTTGAATTTGTTAACGGAAAAATATATAGGTGGTGATGCCTATTATGCTTTGGAAAATATCACTGCTACAAGTGATGGCGGTTTGTTAATAACCACTACAAGATACGATTATCAAACACAGTATCAGGAGCACGACCTTTATGTCATTAAACTCGACAGCCTTGATTTGCTCGTGGGTAATACGGAACACCACAACAAGCTGGTGAAAAACGCCATGGTTTATCCTAATCCCGCCCGTGATCACTTATATGTGAAAACAGCCGTAAGGGAAGCATTGTTTGCTTTGTACGATATGGGAGGTAAAGCAGTGTTAAAACAGCCGTTGGCAACCAACGGAACAACCACAAAAATCACCCTGCCGGCAGGCACTCCTCAAGGAAATTACCTGTGGCACATTACATGCCAAAACAAAATAATAGAAACCGGAAAATTAATCATCCTAAAATAAAACAGCTATGAAAAAAAGTCTATTATCAATTTTAATAATCCTGTTTTTTGTATCTTATACCTGCAAGCTTTATTCTCAGCAATGTGTTACTTGCAACAATTCAACTGCTGATGGTGAAAATGCCAGTGTTATTGGGCCAAACAATCATGCAAATGCAATAAATTCAATAGTTATAGGGAAAAATAGTATTGCTGATGCATGGCATTCAATCGTAATTGGTAATTATTCAAATACTTTAAGTACAGGTATTAATAGTATTACTATCGGCATGCATGCCTCAGTTGCTTCAGGTCAAGCCATGGTAATCGGATATGGTTACAATGCGTCAAACCTCTTAATGAACAATATGCAGCAATCATTAATGATGGGGTTTAACAGTAACCGACCCACATTGTTCATTTCCAGATCGAACGGACTTGGAAAAACCGGCCGCATAGCCATCGGCAATGTTGTAGATGAAAACGGGCAGATGGCTCCCCAGGCCAAACTCCACCTCCGTGCCGATGCCGGCGAAGAGGCGGCGGTGTTTATTGAGCCGCATACGTGGGAAGCTAAATCCAAGGCTATCCTCTATCTCGGCACAAAGCAAAACAGCATTCAGGCAAATTTCGATTACGGAATGTTTTTCATGAGTACCGGCAATTACCTGTTTCCTAGAGGGAAAATAGGGGTTGGGACATCAGACCCGAAAGCCGACCTGGATGTGGAAGGAACTTTAAGAGTTGGATCATTTGCCAAAAACCCCGGGTTTCATAAAATAGTTTTTG
>QMPO01000309.1 GCA_003648625.1 Bacteroidota bacterium | reverse complement strand
TTTTGGATGATTCATAGCAAGGTCTGCCAGAACTTTCCGGCTGATTTCGATGTTCTTTTCGTGTAGCTTACCCATAAATACCGAGTAAGTCATTCCGTACTCGCGCACTCCTGCATTGATCCGCTGGATCCACAGAGCTCTGAATGTACGTTTTTTAGTTCGTCTGTCGCGGTAGGCATACTGCATGCCTTTTTCATAAGCGTTTTTTGCGACCGTCCAGACATTCTTTCTGCGACCAAATTGACCTTTGGTCTCCTTCATGATCTTTTTCCTGCGTGCCTTCTTGGCAACTGAATTTACTGATCTTGGCATTTTCTTTAATTTTTACTTCATTATAGCGTTTCTAAATATTTAGAAAACTTAACGGGCTATAACAAACGTTAAACAATAATTTAATTAGCTACGAAGCATTTTTCTGATGTTTTTCTCATCAGCTTTGTCGATAATGGTAAAGTAACCGAGGTTACGTTTACGTTTTTTCGATTTTTTAGTCAGAATGTGACTTTTGTAAGCATGCTTCCTCTTAATTTTCCCGGAGCCCGTCAACACGAATCTTTTCTTCACTCCGGATTTCGTTTTCATTTTTGGCATTACTTAAAATTTATTTGATTAATGAATAATTTTTACTTTTTAGGGGCGATGATCATAATCATCCTTTTTCCTTCCAGTTTGGGCAGCCTTTCTACCTTTCCATACTCTTCAAGTTCCTGTGCAAACCGTAAAAGCACAAATTCCCCTTTGTCTTTATATATAATTGATCTGCCTTTGAAGAACACATCCACCTTTACTTTTGCTCCTTCTTGCAGGAACTTTATGGCGTGTTTTAACTTGAAGTTAAAATCGTGCTCATCAATATTCGGACCCAGTCTTATTTCTTTAACAACAATTTTAGCTGTTTTTGCTTTAATCTCCTTCTGTTTCTTTTTTTGTTCGTAGAGATATTTTTTGTAGTCCATTATTTTACAAACGGGCGGATTTGCTTTAGGCGAAATTTCCACAAGATCCAGTTCCTGCTCCTCAGCAAGCACCAGTGCATCGCGTAATTGATAAATACCCGTTTCAACGTTCTCACCAACAACCCTGACAACAGGCGCTGTTATATGCTCGTTGATTTTATTTGGGTCTTCCTTTTTTTTAAAAGGTCTCCGACCCCTTCTATTGCCTCTGAACTGTGCTATTTTAAAAACCTCCTATATTAGTTAATATGTCTATTTTATCTGTTGCAACTTTTCTACTTCCTCCGTGATAAGCCGCGCAAAATCAGCAATTTCATGTGTGCCTAAATCTCCTTCTCCGTGCTTTCGTACCGATACTTTCTCTTCTTTCTCTTCTTTCTCACCTACAATCAGCATGTATGGGATTTTCTTCAATTCGGCATCCCTGATCTTCCTGCCTGTCTTCTCACTTCGCCCGTCAATAAAGCCGCGAAGATCGTACTTTTTAAGCAAATTTAATACTTTTTCGGCGTAAGTCTGATATTTTTCGCTGATGGGCAGGATGATAAACTGATCAGGTGTAAGCCACAAAGGGAAGTTTCCGGCACAATGTTCGATCAAAACAGCCACAAAACGTTCCATCGATCCGAACGGGGCACGGTGTATCATCACAGGTCTGTGCTTCTCGTTATCAGCCCCCACATAGGTCAGTTCAAACCGTTCAGGCAGATTGTAATCAACCTGGATAGTTCCCAACTGCCACTTTCTTCCGATAGCATCCTTCACCATAAAGTCCATCTTTGGCCCATAGAAGGCTGCTTCACCGTATTCAATAGTGGCATTCAGACCACGTTCTTCAGCAACTTCCAGGATAGCACGTTCCGCTTTCTCCCAGTTCTCATCACTTCCGATATATTTTTCCCGGTTTTCCTTGTCGCGCAACGATATCTGGATAAGTACATCTTTAAAATCCAATGCTTTAAATATCCGTTCTATAATATCAATAACACCGTTAAATTCGCTTTTTATCTGCTCAGGTGTACAGAAAATATGTGCATCATCCTGTGTGAAACCACGTACACGGGTAAGCCCGTGCAACTCACCGCTTTGCTCATACCGGTAAACTGTTCCAAATTCGGCCAGTCGCACCGGAAGATCTTTGTATGAGTGAGGAGTTGCTTTGTATATTTCGCAATGGTGCGGACAGTTCATGGGTTTCAGGAAAAACTCTTCACCTTCGGCAGGAGTCTTAATTGGTTTAAACGACTCTTCCCCGTATTTCTGGTAGTGGCCCGAAGTTTTGTATAACTCTACATTACCAATGTGTGGCGTGATCACCTGCTCATATCCACTCTCCCTCTGTACTTTTTTCAGGTAAAGTTCAAGACGTTCCCTCAAATCAGCTCCTTTAGGAAGCCATAAGGGCAAACCTGCTCCAACCTTCTGTGAAAAAGTGAACAACTCTAATTCTTTTCCCAACACCCGGTGATCTCTCTTCTTAGCTTCTTCGAGCAACACCAGGTATTCGTCCAGTTCTTTCTTTTTGGGAAAAGTAATGCCATATATCCTGGTAAGCTGTTTCCTGTTTTCATCACCGCGCCAGTATGCTCCGGCTATCTTCATCAATTTTACCGCTTTGATAAATGATGTATCGGGAATGTGCGGCCCACGACAAAGATCAGTGAAATAGCCGCTTTTGTAAAATGTAATTTCACCATCCTGTAATTCACTTATCAGCTCCAGTTTATACTCATCCCCTTTTTCAGTAAAATAAGACAGAGCGTCTTTTTTCGACACTTCCTCACGAATAAACTGTTGCTTTTCGCGCGCCAGTTCCAGCATCTTTTGCTCAATTCGGGTAAAATCTTTTTCCGAAACAGTATAATCACCGAAATCAACATCGTAATAAAAACCGTTTTCAATATCGGGACCAATACCAAATTTTGCACCTGGATAAAGTAATTCAATTGCTTCTGCCATTATGTGTGCCGATGAATGCCACATAGCAGCTTTCCCCTCTTCGTCCCGCCAGGTTAACAGCTGAAGATCAGCATCATCCATGATGGGAAGCGTCGCGTCTTGCACTTCGCCATTTACTTTAGCTGCCAACACATTACGGGCTAAGCCTTCACTTATATCCCTGGCAATCTCAAGTGGTGTAATACCTGCTTCGTATTGCTTTACTGAATTATCCGGTAGTTTTATATTTA
>QMPO01000308.1 GCA_003648625.1 Bacteroidota bacterium | reverse complement strand
GGGATGGATAAGGAGGATGCCGAGAAGAAGTCTTCTTTACTGAATGAGGCAAAGGAAATGTTGAAAAAGTGGGAGCAGGGCGATGAAGAAGTGAGAAAGTTGTGGGTGGAAATGAATGGGTGGGTTTACGACGGATTTGATGTGACCTACCAACGAATGGGCGTTGATTTCGACAAAGTTTATTATGAATCGGATACCTATCTTCTCGGGAAGAAGCTGGTGGAAGAAGGTCTTGCAAAAGGTGTTTTTTACAAAAAAAATGACGGTTCTGTTTGGTGTGATCTGACGGACGAAGGACTGGATGAGAAACTTCTTCTTCGGGCTGACGGAACATCTGTATATATGACACAGGATTTGGGAACTGCCCAGTTGCGGCATGATGATTTCGACCCTTCGGAATTGGTTTATGTAGTTGGCAACGAACAGATCTATCATTTCGATGTCCTGAAAAAGATCCTGAAAAAACTGGGCAGAGAATGGGCTGATCATATTTTTCACCTGAGTTATGGTATGGTGGAACTGCCACACGGAAAAATGAAATCGCGCGAAGGAACCGTAGTGGATGCTGATGACCTGATGGACGAAATGACCTACACGGCTCGTAAAACTTCGGAAGAGCTGGGAAAATTCGATGATTTCACACCGGAAGAATCGGAGAACCTTTACCGGATGATTGGTCTGGCAGCCCTCAAATATTTTATTCTGAAAGTCGACCCGAAAAAAACGATCCTTTTCAACCCGGAAGAATCCATAGATTTCAACGGAAACACAGGACCGTTCATTCAATACACGCATGCGCGGATCAGGTCGGTATTGCGCAAAGCAGAAAAACAACAAATAGAATACTTATCAGATGACCAGTTCCCTGATGATCTTGATGAGAAGGAGAAATCATTACTAAGAATACTCCACGAATACCCTCAGATCATTCAGCAGGCGGCTGAAAACCTCAGCCCGGCTTTGATTGCCAATTTTATTTATGAACTGGCGAAGGAATACAACCAGTTTTACCATGAATTGCCTATGCTGAAAGAATCTGATACAGCCAGACGTGATTTCCGTCTGGGGCTCTCCGGTTTTGTGGGCCATACCATCAAATCAGCCATGGAACTGCTGGGTGTTGAGGTACCTGAAAGAATGTAAATTTTTAATGCTGCTTTTTGTTTTTACCAAAATTCAGCCACTTTTTCCGGATGTAAGGCATGAAGAAGGAGATCACAGCCAACAGGATGATGATCAAACTTCCGGGCCGGGTGAAAAATTCAATCCATTCACCTTTAACCAGGGATAAACGCAGGTTTTCTTCGATCATCTTACCCAAGATCAACCCTAAAACCACGGGAGCTGTTGGGAAATCACCTCTTTTCAGCAACCATCCCATGATACCAAAGGCGATGCAGACACCCACATCGAATACAGAGTTCTGGATAAAATAACTTCCTATAAACGAAAGGGCGAGTATGATTGGGTAAAGTAAAGATTTCGGGGCAGCTATGATCCTTATCCAGAGTTTATTTCCCAGTAAGCCTATCAGGAACATAAAAATATTGGCAAAAAACAGGCTGATAAAAATGCCGTACACCAGTCCTGCTTCTTTGGTGAATAGTTCCGGCCCGGGATCCAGTTTGTGGATCATCAGTGCCCCTATGAGAACAGCGGTAGAGGCACTGCCGGGAATACCCAGCGTGAGCAAGGGAACCAATGCTCCGCCTACGGAGCCGTTGTTAGCGGCTTCAGGAGCTGCCACTCCTTCCAGCGACCCATGCCCGAATTCTTCGGGATGTTTGCTGCTGCTTTTTGCCTGGTCGTAAGCAATAAACGTGGCAATCGTACCTCCGGCACCGGGAATACAACCCACCAGTGTTCCGATCACAGACGATTTCAGGATCACAGATTTCAGTTTTATCAGTTGCTTAACAGGAAGGGTATCAGAAAGATTTACTTTTGCCGACGCTCTTTTTTCATGATAGTCTCCTTTTTCTATACTGTAAAAGATCTCACCCAAGGCAAACAATCCGATCAAAGCCGGAATGAATGTGATACCATCGGCAAGGTCAGGGATTCCCAGCGAAAATCGTGAGAAAGGCAGTTCGGTGTCGAAACCGATAGTCACCAATAAAAGCCCGATTCCTGAAGAGATGAATCCTTTCAGCGGACTTTTTCCGGCCAGCGATGAGATGATGGTAAGACCGAAAACACCTAAGGCAAAATACTCATATGATTCGAACGAAAGAGCCAGTTTTGCCAGGGGTACTGAAAATAGTATCAGGATAATCGTACCCACCAATCCTCCAATAGTGGAAGCTGTGAGCGAGGTAAGCAAAGCATGTAGAGGTTTCCCCTTTTTTGTTAGTTCGTAACCGTCGAAGGTAGTGGCCACAGCGCCGGGTGTTCCTGGTGTATTAATGGCAATAGCCGTGATGGATCCACCATAATTGGATGAGAGGTAAACCGAAACCAGCAGCACCAAAGCACTAATGGGATCCAAACCGAAAGTGACAGGAAGCATAAGGGCCACTCCGATGGAAGGGGACAGGCCGGGAAGTACCCCAACGATGATTCCGATAACAACGCCAATAAGCATCATCATTATGGGAAGGAATTGTCCGAATTCCTGTAAACCTAACCAAAGATCGTTGAATATGCCCATAATTTCCTGTTAAATAAACCACCAGCCAAGCGGCAGGTCGATGTGTAATAATTCATTAAAAACAAGATAGCTGAACAATACAAATCCGAATGCATTGATTGTCATTATGCTGATTTTTCGGTATGTTAATAAATACATCGCAGATAAAATAAAAACCGGCGTAGTGATATAATACCCAATCCACTGCATCGTAACAAGATAAATTAGCAGAAGAACAATAATGATCAAGACAGTTCCCGGAGATGTAGCCCTGGTAACAGGTTTATTGCTTGCTGATCTGAAGATCAATAAAATACTTAGCAGAATTAATACGATAATCCATATCCTCGGTATAAGTGAGGGGCTTGTAATAACTACAGATTCAGGTATCTGAAACAGGAAAGTCAGGTGTAGGAAAAAGAACGAAATACTCAAAATGCCACCAGCAACTATCTGGTCGTAGTTGAATCTGTGGATATCGAAGCGATTATACACGAATAATAGGAAAAACACCGCCAGAGTGATAAGTG
>QMPO01000307.1 GCA_003648625.1 Bacteroidota bacterium | reverse complement strand
GAACTCGGCGAAGCAGAATATACGGAAGAAGAGATCCGGCTGATGCGTATCAAATATTTATCGGAGGTAGGAAATTAATTTATGAGGAACATAATTATCTTTTTTAGTAGCCTGATCATTCTATCTTCCTGCTATCAGGAGAATGTTCCTGTAGTAACACCACCTGAAATATTATTGTCAAAAGAAGAAATGATCAGTATCCTAACCGATGTTTATATTGCTGAAGGAGCCATTGCTTATCAAAAATCTCAAAAAACCCTTCCTGAGGGGGCAGATGTTACATATTACGAGCAGATATTTGAGAAGCACAAAATCAACCACCGTATACTAAAAGAAAACCTGAGCTATTATAACTCGAACCCGAAAAATATGGAGCTGCTGCTGGAAGAAGTACTTGCCCGGTTAAGCAGATTGCAGTCGGAAATTGAAACGGCTCCGCTCCCTGCTGACACAATTGACAGTCTGGCTATTGATTCAGCTTTCCAGATTTTACAGGATACGCTCGAACAAATACAATCCGATACTTTGTTGCTGACCCTTCAGGATAGTACACTGCAAGATACCAGCCTTCGAAAAAATAATTGATAAAATACAAATTGCGTCCTAAACGATGAATTAAGAATATCGGTTAACGAATGATGATTTAAGATGTAAATGAGCTTCAAAATTCTAAAATCGTTAATCAGTATTCGATATTCAAAAAACAGGAAACAACGAAAAAACCCCATATTGGGGCAATCTAAAACCACCTTCTTAGAAAGTGTGATTTTTATTATTATCGGGTTCTATCGAAATGGGGGCTTCCACCTTTGAAAAAATGCGTAAATGAACTAGTAAAATACTTATTCGCTATCTGCTGAATACAGCTTTTCTCTGTTCGGTTTCAATACCGTCATCCAGCATAAATAAGAATTCGAGTTCGTATTTGGTTTTATAGGTACCTGTTCCGCTGCAAAGGAAGTCATTGCCTATATCCTGTGTTTCGATAATAATGTTATCACCAACAACCAGCCCTTTGGCATTTCCACCCATATCAGCAAAATTATTTAGTAACACATAGGCCGAATGGTTAGGGTCGCGCTGAATGGTAACCGCATAATTGATCCGTGCAGCCTGGTCGCTCACATTCCACGTACCAAGAAACTTATCGATAGGATCAGCCGGATCACTCGTGTCATCCACAGTACACGACGACACAGCTGCCAGAAGAGTAAAAAGCAAAACCGTTTTTAAAATATTGGTCAGCAAACTATTTTGCAACAACAAACCGTATTGTTTCAGGTATTTTTTCATCAATGATCAATTGTACAAAATACATACCATTAGTTAAATTTTCAACAGGTAATTTTATCTTTTGTTGTCCTTTGAAGAGGTACATGGCCTGTGACCGGAACAGTTCCTGGCCGGTAAGATCATATATGCTGAACAAGAATCCTGCATCTTTCCTTATATTAAAAGCAACATACCCTGCAGTGCTGACCGGGTTTGGATAGACTGATATCTGATCTATTACCACTTTGTTTTCCTGTGTATTTACCAGTATTCCTCCTGCTGCCGTTACAGCGTCTGTTATATTTTCAAACGAAGGAGGATCAATATATTGTTCCACAATTTGATGATCGGGTGTAATGACAATAACAGTAGGGTATGAAAGTATTTCATAAAGTTCAAAAACAGCGTTTCCCCCGCCCTGTGTTCCGCTTGCTGTTGGAAGGGTTATGCCATACTCTTCATCAAATTCCGCAACCAATTCATTATCGCTGCCCCAGTTGATGCCCAGAAAATATACGTTTCCTTCGTTAAAGCCAAAAGCCTCATATGCCTGCTGAAAGTGCGGAGCATAAGTCTGGCAGGGGCCACACGAAGTGGAAAAGAAATCAATGACAACTATTTTATTTTCATCATCCAGCAGGGGAAAAAGTTCGATGACATTCCCGTCAAGATCTTTTACGGAAAAGTCGAGTGCTTCGGTTAGATTTGTTTGGGCATATAATTGCACTCCCAATATAATTCCAAGTAGCAGTATAAAAAAGTTCTTCATAGTCTTATATCCTGTTTAGCTGTGCAAAAATAATTAAATAGCAATACTTTGGTAGTTATCGCAGCCAACTCCTATAAATGAATAATCTCGTCATACACTTTATCAGCAAGGCTGCTGGCGCCTATTCTGAAATGAACACTTGAAAGCCAACGCTCGCCAAGTATGTGTTTTACAAGTAGATAGTACGACAAGGCTTCCTCCGGCGTGGATATTCCTCCGGCGGGTTTAATCCCGATCATTTCTCCTGTAGCTTCATAATACTCTTTAATAGTATCCAGCATAATTAAAAAAGCTTCATGTGTTGCAGCTGGTGTTATTTTCCCTGTAGAGGTTTTAATAAACTCCGCTCCCGCATTAATAGCGATCACACTTGCTTTTCTTATCAGTTCGGGTGTTTTCAATTCTCCTGTTTCCAGGATCACTTTCAGGTGTGCTTCACCGCAAGCTTCCTTTATCAACCTGACTTCATCAAATACGAAATCCATGTCCCCTTCAAGCAATCTGCCTCTTGAAATAACCATATCAATCTCATCGGCACCATGGTCAACAGCATATTTTACCTCATCAATACGTACAGGTAATGGCGATTGACCGCTGGGAAAGGCCCCCGCCACACAAGCGGTTTTTATATCGGTTCCTTTTAATGCATGATGCACCGTATTAGCGAAAACAGGATAAACACATACGGCAGCAACATTGGGAATTCCCTTATCACCGTCAAAAAATGATTCGGCTTTGGCACACAGTTCCGTCACCTTTTGAGTCGTATCATCACCGCTTAAGGTTGTCAGATCGATAAATCCAAGCACCTGCTTCAAGGCTTGCTTCTTGTCCAGATTTATTTTCCCCTTTGCTATAATATTTTGCGCCCTGACGGTCAGTTCCTGTTGCGTTGTATCGTAATTTGAAAAACTGTGCATTGGTTTTCTTTTTTTACAAAACTACGACAAATAAAAAAGATTGCTATTTTAACTTTTTGAAACAAGGCTATGATTCAAAAGTGAAAGCTCCCCTTAATTAGCTTGTCTCCTTGGTTTTCTTTCGTTTTAAAAATAGCCATTTTTCCTGAAGCCCCGGTTAGCAAGTTTAAAAAAGCGCAGTTAAAAACTACGCTTAGTACTTTAATTTATTCTACGCCCAGTTAG
>QMPO01000306.1 GCA_003648625.1 Bacteroidota bacterium | reverse complement strand
TGCATGTTCTTTTCTTTAGCCTGCCGGTCAGGCCAGGAAACATAATCGCCGTAGTCGTGATTTCCCAGCACGGCATAAACACCTTTATCCGCTTTTAGCTTTGCCAGCACTTCCTCAAAACGGAAGGCCTCTTTTGTCGCATAATTGACCAGGTCGCCCGTAAACAGGATGAGGTCGGGTTGCATGTCGTTGATCATTGCCACAGCCTGTTCCAGCGGTTTCAGATGGTTCCAGCTTCCGAGGTGCAGGTCGGATATCTGAACGACCTTCATCCATTCAAACCCGGCAGGCAGTTTATCCAGTTTCACTTTTAGCCGGTACACCTTAAACTCGTATACCCACTTAAACATGCCGGTAAACATGGTGCCCATAACCAGTCCGCCGGAAATAAATCCCAGATACTGCAGGAATTTGCTCCGCGACATACCCTCCTTAGCCACCACTTTTTCGCGTTCTTCCTTTTTAAAGAGAACAAAGATCTTGTCGAGCACCCTGACGATATCCGCCAGTAAAAGGAACACGACCGGAAGTATTTTTGCCGCATAAAATATCAGGATAAACCCGACGATCACCGTACGCACCTGGTCGTTCCAGTCAAACACCGGACGAAAAAGCGAAGCCCCCATCAGGCCCAGTATCAGCAACAAAGGAAGCCAGTATATGATACTTACCGTAAATTTCAGCCATTTATGATAGCTGAAGATCTTCTTTCTCACGGAGGTCCACAAATAGAGATCTGCCAGGAAAAGGATGACGAGAAAAATAAACTGGCCGCTGTAACCGGGCAACTGGTATTTCAGTATCAGGTATACCGCCAGAAACAGCAGAGGTATCAGAAAGTAATAGATCTTTCGTCGCAGCATAAAGTTACGTACAGTTTTGCGCAGAGTTTACTTGCTATGCGTTTGCTTTAATAAAATTGACCAATCCTTTTGCTTCAAAAACTTTTACCAGTTTTTCGGGAAGCGGGGCAAAAGTAAAGGTTTTTGCACCAACGGAAACTGTTCCTTTAGAAAAATTAACAATTACAGCATCACCGGGCTGGTAAGCATCTACCGCTTCGGGCAGGATAATGATCGGCAACCCCTGGTTTACCGAGGAGCGGTAGAAGATCCTGTTGACCGACTTACAAATGACGGCTTTAACACCCGCATACGACAGGCCTACAGCAGGATGCTCACGCGAACTACCACAGCCAAAATTGGAGCCGGCTACAATGATGTCGCCTTCCGCCACTTTTTTTGTAAACGAAGGATCGAAGCCTTCAAACAGGTAAGGCATGATCTTTTCGGGTTCCGAACTGAGCACCTTGTAGGTGAGGTTTCCGGCAAACATCTGGTCGGTATTCAGGTCGTTCACATCTTTGTAATTCCACACACCTTTCTCGCGGCGGTTCTCCCCTTCGGGGATCACCACTGTTGTTGACTCAGCCACAGCATACGGAAATTTATCATCCGTCTCCATGCCTCTCGGGTCGACAATCTCTCCGGCAAGTGCCGAATAAGCCACCGTAGCCGGTGATGCCAGGTAAATAAACGATTCTTTATTGCCCATCCGGCCTTTGAAATTACGGTTGGCGGTGGAGATAACGTTGTAGCCGTCGGCAGGAATTCCCTGTCCTGTTCCGAGGCACGGGCCACAGGAAGCGGACAGCACATTAGCGCCGGCATTCAGCAGGTCTTCGATGAGGCCGTTGCGCATGGCTTTCAAATATATTTTCTGCGAAGCAGGCACCACTACCATCTGAAAGCCTTCGGGCAGTTTCTTCCCTTTCAGGATGCGGGCAACAATTTCAAGGTCTTCATAGCGTCCGTTGGTACAGGTGCCCACCAGAGCTTCCTGTAGTTTTGTTCCGCGTACTTCGGCAACAGCCTTCACATTATCAACGTGGTGCGGTGCTGCCACCAGCGGAAACAATTGGGACAGATCAATCTCTAGTTCTTTGGCATATGCGGCATCTTCGTCTGCCCAGACACCCTCAAATTTTTCACCCAGCCACTCGGTAAGCACTTCATCATTCGGGAACACAGCATTCTTGGCACCCATCTCGGAAGCAAGGTTTGCCAGCGTCATGCGCTGATCGATGGTCAGGGTTTTTACGCCGTCGCCATGGTATTCGATCGACATATAATCGGCACCACTGGAACCGATCATGCCGATGATCCATAGAGAAATATCTTTGGCGTACACACCTTCCTGCAATTTACCCGTCAGGGTTATTTTCAGCGACTCAGGCACGCGAAACCATGTTTCGCCCTGCCGCCACAACCCCGCTGCTTCGGTACGGTCGATTCCCGCGGCAAATGCATTGAACGCACCGGCGGTACATGTGTGGCTGTCGCTTCCGACAATGACCATACCCGGTTTGGCATAATCAGCCATGATCTGGTGGCAGATACCTTTGCCTGCGTCATGGAAGTTGGTGATGCCCTGCTCTTTGACAATGTCGCGCACCTTCTGGTACTGGTTAGCCAGAGCAGCCGTTGTTGGCGGCGCGTTGTGGTCGAGTACGATCATCAGTTGTTTGGGATCGGCTATCTTTTCACCACCCATTTTCCGAAACGTATTGAAAATACTGGCGGTATTATCGTGCGTCAGGATAATGTCCGGTTTTTTAAAAACAATGCTTCCTTTTTCGGCATTGAATATCTTTTCGACAAATGTTTTTCCTTTCATAACAGGTGTTTTTGCGTATTTATGAGCTAAATAATAAGGATGACAATTTAACGGCATAAAATTTTAGGGCAAAAATATGTGTATTATTTTATATCCGCTTTGTGAGGCAAGATAATTGTTCACAAAATTATGTCTTTAAAACAGGCATAAATTATAAAATGATAATGCTTGTGGAATCAAAACAATTTTCTATTTTTGCAGTCCCGTTTTCGGACGGTTTGTTCATAAGCTTATTAGATTAATTTCAGATCAGCACTTTAGCACACGGAGAGGTGGGAGAGTGGCTTAATCCACCAGTTTGCTAAACTGGCGTACCTAAAAGGGTACCGGGGGTTCGAATCCCCCCCTCTCCGCACGTTCATAAAATAAATATACGGGGTATGGCGCAGTCCGGTTAGCGCACCTGCTTTGGGAGCAGGGGGCCGTAGGTTCGAATCCTACTACCCCGACAAAAGAAAAGCCTTGCACAGAGTGTAGGGCTTTTTTGTTTTTCGGCCTTGCCTGCCCGCAGGCATAAGCGGAAAAACAAAAAAGACCTGTTAGA
>QMPO01000305.1 GCA_003648625.1 Bacteroidota bacterium | reverse complement strand
CCAGTAGCGACAAGGTCATCAGTTTACGTGCCGAGAACCGGTCAGCCAGCGCACCTCCGGGGAAATAGGCGAGCATGGCCGTGATTCCATAAACGGCAATGATGTCACCCAGTTCGGTATTGGTCAGATCGAAAACATCCAGCAGGGTAGGGCGGAAGAACCTGGCTACATGGAACGGCAGGCTGAAGATCATCTCGCCGGCAAAAACCAGGGAGAAGATGACAAACCATCTTGAAAACTTATTTTTACTTGGTAAACTGTCGGGCATAATTGCGGTAAATATCCGCATTTTTCTGTAAAACTACAGGAAGTATCTGTTTGATGTGGTTAACGAAATGAAACGTACAATATATTTAACAGGCTTTTATCGGCATTGGTTTGCCTTGCTCGTCAATTCGCACAAACACCATTTTTGTTGAACAAACCACTACTTCCGTTTGATTTTGCAGGTCGGCGCGCCGGGCTTCAATTAACAATGAAATGGAGGTTTTTCCCATCCGGTCAACTTTACCGTATATGCGTATTTGTTGTTTCACTTGTACAGGCTCTTTAAACAACACTTCCTCCATTTTTAAAGTGACCATATTGGATGTACAGCAAACAGATGAAGCCATAATGCCCCCTGCTTCATCAAGCCATGAGAGCATGGCACCTCCGAATAAAATGTCGTTTACACCAATATCACTGGTTTTGCAGATTTTTGTTGAAATGAGTTCCATGAATGTATTTGCAGGTAAAAATACGGATTAATTTATACTGATCATTTTATCCGACAACATCATGGACGGCTCAGGCATGAAATTTTTCAGCTCGTGTGTGATCCTGAAATCGTATTCGGGATACCGGTAAAAAGGCATTCTTTCTTCAGTCTCGCTGGCTGAGTAACCCCATATGGTTTTATATTCATTGATGTCTTCACCAAGTTCCTCCATCTGCTTCAGATAACTGTTGATGGATTTGGACTCGATAATCACTACATTGCCCATTGTTTCAACAATCGGGCTGTGCGCCCTAGTCTGGTCGTGCTCAAATTCAAGAATGCGCCTGCCGTCATCGGTTATGCCAATGGTTCGGTAGCTCATGCTTTTGCCAACGCCCGGCATATTCAATACAGAACGGTCAGTTGAAAGGAATGGAATGTCCGTTTTGTCGCGGCATTTCTGAAGCGTTTCCGTCATATGATCTGCATTCTCGAAAAATCTTTTCGTCCGGCTTAGGTAGTTTTTCGGAATGGCTCCTATGTACTTCTCTTCTACGCGTTCCTGCACCGATCGTTCATTGGTGGCAAAATTGTAGTAATTTTCCATAAATCCTTTCACCGAAAAGGTGTAATACGGTACGATGCCTATGTCGTTCAGCACTTTGCGGAGTTTGGCTGTATGCCCCCGCCTGGATGAAGCTGCTGTGAATACCAGTTGATTGGTAACGATCCAGCCGGCGGCATTCAAACGCTCTATTCCCTGTTTTACCAAAGGTGTTATTTCCATGGCTGACTGAATATGCGTCTGGATGACAAATTGTTTGACACCGATTTTTGCTGCCTTTTCTTTGAATTCTGCAAGTATTTGTGCCAGTTCAGGGGTGATTCTTTGTGGTAAATACACAGGTAATCTGGTGCCCAGACGGATGCGAATGATTTCGGCATATTTTTTCCCATCCGGACGCTTGAGATTTGCTTTCTTTTTACGCAAAGCCATTTGATACACTTCCTCAAGTATTTGCCTCATCGATCGATCCGTATTCATCAAGGCATCACCTCCGGTTATCAGTATATCGCGCAATTGCGGATCATTTTCCCAGTATTCAAGTAAAAGTTTCATCTTCTCGGGCCAGCTGATTTTTGGTGTAAGCCGGGTCAGGTTAAAATTGAATCTGCCGCTCTGGAAGTCGTACATACGCTGGCAGGACACACATAATCCTCCGCAGGCACGACCAACTGTATCGGGAATAAAGATTGCTACCTCCGGATACCTGCGGTGAACGTTGGAATAAGGCGGAAGAATCCATCCGGCTGCATTTGGTTCGCCGGGCTTGATTTCATCTTCCTTTTCCCATGCATGGATGTTGCCGAACTCCTGAATCAATTCTTTATTTGGAAGAATATAGTCTCTTAAGGCACGGTCGGCTCCGGTCATACCCGGCTTGGTGTCGACACTGATCAACGACAGATAATGCGGATTTACGAAAATAGGGATGCCTTTATTCTGGGCTTTCTTTAATACCTTTAATGTATCTTCACGTAAAGAGTAATCAAGCATCTCGTTCAGATCTTCCGGTGTCCTTATAGCAAACGACAAATGAAACCGGTAATCGTTCCACCAGGCCAGTGCCGTTGTGTATTTCTCTTCATCACTTATGCCGGGCTTGAACTGAAACCTGCTGCTTTTTAGCGTGCCGTTGTCCAGCTTTTTGATGATCACGCGTAAAATACGTTCTTTGTTTTGTTCCCTGACTTTAAGGAATTCTTCATCAAGCCCCGAAGGATGATTGTCCATCCATTTCCGGATATGTTCCTTTTTAGGTATCCTGCGGCTCAGTTTTCCGTTCAGCTGCCGGAACAGGTAAAGCAGGTCAATAAAAAAGTCTATGCTGGCACTCCCTTTACCATAATGAATAGCCAGCCAGAGGTTTTTGATGGGCTTGCTCACAATCCGTTTGTTCTTCCGGTTGGGATCAACAAACGACTGGCCATCATTGTCCAGGTAGTCCATAAGCCTGATGGCAGCGTAATCACGCCATGATATCCTTTTAAGGGCATTCATGCCTCTGGCTTTTTTCAGATAAAAATTTAAAGCGTGCTGGTGTTCATTCAGGTAATCCAGCAGCCACTGGCGTAATTTCATTCTTGCTTCCAGATAGGTTTCAGAGGATTCAAAAATATCTTTGATTTCAGGATTTTCAACAAGTATCTTATGAACTACTTTAAGTGTTTTGACATCTAAACTAACCCGGTCTTCAAAGTGTATTCTGTTCATAATCATTAATTTTTCTCGCTTCTTTCTCTTAAACGGAAATATAAGAACTTGTCTGTTTTTCTTGGGGGGATGCGAATATACAAAAAATAAAGGATTTTTCCAAGATATATTTGTCCAAAGAGCAATACTGTCCTAAATAAATATAATTTAGTAATGCCCTCAAGCCGGGCTGGCTCATCCTTTTTTTCTACAGCAAAAAAAAGGATGCAAAAAATGCCGCCACTGCTGAAAAAATTGCTAAAAAT
>QMPO01000304.1 GCA_003648625.1 Bacteroidota bacterium | reverse complement strand
GCTGAAAAAAATAAAAGACCCCGCCAACCAGTCTGTTGCCCTGACCGACGAACAAAAAGAAAAGCTGAAAACAGCCATTGACACGTCAGCGCAATAACTCCTGCCTGCCGGAACACAGACCGGTAATTTTACATTCCCGAACTTTCATCAAAATAAAAAATTGACCGGGTTTGTAAGTAATCAATTTCTTTTCCGACTATATCATCAAACACATTCAAAAATTCAAAATTATTTAATCTTAAAATCATGGAAAAGAAAATTAAAAAAGCCAGTATACTCACTGGAACAATCTTAACAGGTGCTTTATTAACATTAACTTCAAATGCCGACGCCAGGCCTGCTACATCTAAAGTATTAGGTAACGGTGCTGAATTAAGAAGCGAAATTATCGACCTGAATATCACTTCATCAACAGATAATGTATTTGAGTTGAAATGTGGTGAAGATGCTGCCAAAGTAAAACCTGCTGAAGCCAAGCCAAAAGAAGCCAAGGATAAATCAACCGAAGCTAAGTGCGGTGAAGGGAAATGTGGCGAAGGAAAATGCGGAGCCAAAGACGACAGCAAAAGTGCCAAAGAAAGCAAAAGTAAAACTGATGTGAAAGCTACTGAAGCAAAACCAGCTGATACTAAAGAAGCTAAGAAAGACAAAGCCGCCGAAGCGAAATGTGGCGAAGGAAAATGTGGTGAGTCATCGAACTAACCTTTTAAACTATATATAAACTACCCATGAGGATGCCCGGATCCAGGTTCGGGTGTCCTTATCAAAGTAAAAAATGGTGAAAGAAGATATAAACATAGGTCTTGGGTTTCGCAGGGAAATTGCCGGAAACTTTCTGGAAGAGGGCGGTCTTCATCCTGATTTTATCGAGGTGGCTCCCGAAAACTGGATTGATATGGGCGGTTACTGGGGGGATGTCTTTAAAAAAGTAACGGATAAATATCCGCTTATTTTGCATGGCCTCTCTTTGTCGATCGGAAGTCCGGAAGAACCCGACTGGGCGTTTCTTAAAAAAGTGAAGCAATTCATCAAAGACTATCATGTAGCGGTTTATTCCGATCATCTGACTTTTGCCAAAATGGACAATGCCCATTTATACGACCTGCTGCCGATACCCTTCCGCGAAGATGCCGTTAAGCACGTAGTACAACGGATAAAAGAAGTGCAGGACTTTCTGGAACGGCCGCTGACACTCGAAAATGCTTCTTACTACACATCGGTAGCTGCCGAGATGACCGAACAGCAATTCATCAGTTCCATTGTTGAAGAATCGGGTTGTAATTTGCTGCTTGACGTAAATAATGTGTACGTGAACGCTTTTAATCATAAGTATGATGCCAGAGAGTTTATCGATGCCATGCCGCTGGGCCGAGTGACGTACATCCACATGGCGGGCCATTATAAAATTCAGCCCGACCTGATCATCGACACACACGGTGAAGCCATTATCGATCCTGTGTTCGATCTGTTTGATTACACAATTGAAAAAATGGCGCCTGTGCCTGTCTTGCTCGAACGCGACTTTAATTTTCCGGAAATGGAAGAATTAAAAACGGAAATGGACAAACTCAGAACTATTTGCAAAAAAAACTGGACCTCAGATGTTGTACAGCAAGGAAACATATAAACTGCAGCAGGAGTTTACCCGGTGGTGTCGTACAGGTGAAGAAATCCACCTGGAAAATACGAGACCCGAAGGTTTGAAACAATACAGGAGGCTGCTGCGCAACAACATCAACAACACGATGAAGCAGGCGTTCCCCATTGCCGTAAGTATACTATCCGAAAAAGAATGGGCTACACTGATAGACGATTTTTTTGCCGGTCACGATGCGCAAACATTCCAGGTATGGAAGCTTCCCTTTGAGTTTTATCAGTTTGTCAGCAAGCAATCGTACGGTATCACATTCAAAAAGCCATACCTGAGTGATCTGTTGCATTTCGAATGGATAGAAATAGACGTACACACCATGCCTGACCAGATTCCGGAACCTTTTAAAAAGAAAGGTGACCCAAAGAAAGACCGTATTGAGGTGAACAAAGAATACCGGCTGATCAAACTAAACTTCCCGGTACATTTATATGCCGCCGAAGAGTCGAAAAACCATACGGGCAATTATTTTTTACTTGCCTATCGTCATCCCGATAATTTTGAGGTACGTTTTGTTGACCTTCCTGCCTTGCACACCCTCTTTTTTGAGAAGATTGCCCAGGAAGGAAAAAGTGTTCAGGAGATCCTTAAAGAAATTGGTGAAGCCTCCAGCCCGGAGCTTATGCCGGAAATAGAAAAGAATATTTCGAAATTTGTTGAAACCATGTTTGACCAAAAAATCTTCCTGGGATATCAGCATATTTATAAAAATTAATTGCTTGAGGTGCATCATTAATTTTTATAAAACAGAGATACACTCAACTCTTCAGGCACATACCCCCTTTTTATTAGTTGCTGAATTTTATCACCAAGTGAAAAAAACCTAACTTTTTTTTACCTTTGGTGCAACCTTTTTAAGACTTCAATAGTCTTAGAAATGATTATCCTATTTTCATAGGCAATGGTTTTAGTTAATCTGGGAAACGAAAAGGGCAGCTCCAAAACTGCCCTTTTCACTTTTAATATTACCAAGGTCACTGTTTCACAAAGAAATAACCAGTACAAATTATCTCTTTTTTATCATATAATTGCAAATCTTTTCTATTTTTGTTTTCCCTCAAATAGCGAGTGCTGTTTGGAGGCACATTATTATTTGGTACTAAATACAATTTTATGAGAAAAACAAACAACTTTTTAACCGCATTGCTTATTGTATTTTTCGCACTGCAACTACAGGCACAAGATAAGGCGAGCGAACAAAAAGCGACACTTGTCATTACTTCTGAAACAATGATCGAAGTACCTTCGATCGCCTCACAAATTGCCAACGGAACATTTATACCGGCAGAAAATATATCGAAAGAATTTAATCCGAAAAGATGGGGAAAGAACACATCAGTACCCGGCAAGGGGCTGCCAAAAGGCGAGGATCCGTTGTGGCAAAAACAAAAGCAGGTAACAAAAGGTCCGGCGAGAGATCTTATACTCACATTTGAGGCAGCAAGCTCCGGCTCAACACCTACGGACCCCACCGGGGCTGTAGGCCCCAACCATTTCCTGAATTCCTGGAATACAGCCTTTAGGATCTGGGATAAGTCGGGTAACCCGCTAACGGCAGCAGCCTCTCTTTCAACTATCTTCCCCGGAAAT
>QMPO01000303.1 GCA_003648625.1 Bacteroidota bacterium | reverse complement strand
ACCTTCGGGTGTGAGCACTTCAGCATCCTGTAGCTTACTCATCTTAGTTACGCACGAAAGCATGGCTTTTCCGTTTATTTCAACGGTGCAGGCACCACAGGCTGCCTGACCCGAACAGCCATCCTTCACCGAAGTAAGGTGTTTGTCGAGCCTCAGGTATTCCAGTAACGATTTGTCAGGATTTCCCTGATAGCTTTGCTTTTCGCCGTTCAGTGTAAATGAGATCATGGCGCAAACGGTTTTAAATTTTTCAGTTCAGCTTCGATAGCCTCAGGTATGTTCAGAAGGTTCTTCACAGCTTTCAGATCTTTCAGACCGCTTCCTGTAAGAAGAACAATATTTTTTGAATCTGTTGGCAGCTTTCCGCTATCCCGGCATTTCAACATTCCGGCAAAGGCTGCAGCAGCAGCAGGTTCAGCAAACAGCCCCGTATTTTTTGACAGCACTGACGAAGCTTCCAAAATCTCTGCATCGCTCACTGTCATATATTCACCTTCGTATTTATGAATATAATCTTTTGCCATGTGATAGTTACGAGGTATGTTAACGGATATCGAATCGGCCAGTGTAGTGCTTTCCTTTTCTGTAAAACCATCCGAATCCAGGTTTCGTACAAGGTTGTCGCTTTCTGCTGCCTGAACAGCAACAATGCACGGCATTTTCTCAATAATCTGCAATTGCAACAAATCTTCAAAACCTTTATAAACACCGGATATGATAACGCCATCGCCCACAGGCACGAAAATCCGATCGGGAATCGTATGACCAAGCTGTTCAAACAGTTCAAAAGCGACTGTTTTTTTGCCTTCAATGGTCAGCGGGTTGAAAGCTGTGTTGCGGTTGTACCAGCCGAATTCTTCCGTTGCCTTTATGCTCAGGTCAAAGGCATCGTCGTATGTACCTTTTACCGGAACAATTCTGGCGCCGTACATCATGATCTGCGTTAATTTGGCAACAGGGGCGGTTGCCGGAACAATAACCACGGCTTTCTGGCCCTGTGCTGCACAAACTCCTGCCAGCGACGAGCCCGCATTGCCAGTGGAAGCTGTTACAATTATCTCGTGCCCCTGCTCTTTTGCAAAAGCCGAAACTACCGCTGAAGCACGGTCCTTAAAAGAATAGGTGGGATTCTGCGAATCATCTTTCAGAAACAGCTTAAAAGGCAGTTTGGAATGATCCAACTCCCGGACAACATACAGCGGTGTGTTACCAATTTCAAGATTCGGAAGACTTTCAATACTGTTTACCGGCAATAAAACAAGTAAATGATTCTTTTTCAGTCCGGCAAAATCCAAGCCGCTTTTAATGAGTTTCTGATAATCGTAAATTGTTTTTAAAACACCTTTAGGTGGCAATTCCAGAACATTTTTTTCGGCACAGGCAGGACACAGGTATTTCACCTCCGAAGCGTCATAAGACGCGCCGCAATCGTTGCACCGGAAAATAAACTTTTGATCTGCCATGCCTGTTTCTTTTTTACAAAGATACCCTGCCAAAGGGGATTTTCACAATTCCTGCTATAAATACTCTTTCACCAATCCCGTTCTTTCATTGAATTCCCTGATCTCGTCATCCCATTCTTCCACTTTGGCATAACGCGATTTCCAGTAGTTTTTATCGTACCACTGGGCATTCAGCTCCTCCACAGTTTTCCCCTGCTGTTCTATCCATGTGAAATATTTCAGGTTGTGCATCCGTTTTTTCTGGTAGTAATTCATTTCGATCATGTGGTCGATGTTAAGACCCAGCAGGTCGGCATCAAAGCTTACCGCGGCATCCCGCGTGGTAAATTCACCATGAAGCTCATTTTCTTCAGCCAGCCGCGACTGGTACATTTCCATCGAATCGGTGGCCACTGAAAATATCACGTCATTTTCATCCATTTCGTAATACTTCGCCATTTTAATAGCTCCCATCAGGTTGGCAATGGATGAAATACCCAGAAGGTCGAGCTTATCGACGATACCGGCATCTATCTTTAATTCATTTTTCAGATAATTCTTTCCGGCCTCTTCATTGAAAAGACGCATCAGGCGGATGTTCGGGTTATCGTCGATACCGGCTACCATATCCATATTCCGGATATTATGGATCCACGGAACATGCTTGTCGCCAATGCCTTCGATGCGGTGTTCGCCAAAACCGTTTTCGAGAAGCGTAGGGCACTGCAGGGCTTCACCGGCGCAGACCTTGATGTGCGGGTAAACTTCCCGCAGATAATCGGCGCTTCCCAGTGTTCCGGCAGACCCCTGCGTTAAGAAGAGTGCTGTAAAACTGTCATTCTCCTTTTTGACTGAATTGAAAACTTCTTCCATGGCAGGGCCGGTAACGGCATAATGCCACAGTGAATTTCCGATTTCCTCAAACTGGTTAAGATTAACAATTTTGTCACCTCTTTCAGCTATCAGTTCCTTAACTTTATCATAAATTTCCTTCACATTACTTTCCGTACCAGGCGTTGCAAAAACTTCCGTTCCTACCTTATGCAGCCAGTCGAAACGTTCCTGCGACATTCCCTGCGGGAGGACGGCAATCGACTCACAACCCAGCAAATAGGAATCATAAGCACCCCCACGACAATAATTTCCCGTGGAAGGCCAGAGGGCCTTCTGCCGTGTGGGGTCAAAGCGGCCTGTGACTAGTTTCTCGACCAGCGGACCAAATGTAGCACCAACTTTGTGGGCTCCGGTAGGAAAGAACTTACCAATTAATAAAATGATACGTGCTTTCACTCCTGTAAGTTCCGAAGGCAACTCGATGTAATTTACTCCGCCAAAGCCTCCGCCAAAAGTTACAGGCTCGTTCTTCCAGTTGATTCTAAACAGGTTCAATGAGTTCAGGTCCCACAAACCAATGTTCTTGAGCTTTTCCTTTATCTTTTCGGGGATGAGCTCCGGATTGCGCATCTGTTTGTATGTCGGCAGGATGATATGTTTCTCGCGGCATCGCTGAATGGTGTTTTCCAATACTTGTTCTCTTGTCATGATCTGATCTGTATTATATAAATTCTTAATTCGTTGTTATTTCTTTTTTTGTTCCCTGATAAAAACTTTGTGCACCTGTCAGGATCACTTTCATTTCAGCAGCTATCTCCATGTCCTGTTCGAAACCGGAGTCTGAAAAAACCCTGATGTTCTCCACTTGCATGTTTTCCTTATTAAAAGACATACCGAAATCTTCGCTCTCAAAGTATAAAAATTCCCCTTTATCGGTCAGTTTATATTGTTTTTTATTTTGATAACCCAGCAAGCATGGCTCTGTACTTCCCTGCTCATAATAAAAGCCGTCTTTTTCTTTCTTAAAACTTTCTCTGTTCAGGTACAGATGCGGTTTTTCTTT
>QMPO01000302.1 GCA_003648625.1 Bacteroidota bacterium | reverse complement strand
TGCAAAGTTAGGAGAAAATGATTATTTCAGCGCATCTTCTTTCTCCACCATCATCCTGGCCTGGTAAAAGATCATATGGGCAGGCTTACAGTAGTATTTCTCAGCCAGCAGTGTGATGCTGTCATGCAAAGCTACATCGCTCCTGATGAACTCTTCTTTCTCTTTAATCCGCCGGTACTGCCGGTACATATCAGGATGCCGCTTCGAAAACAAGTACCTTGCTTCCTCGGTCAGCACCTCATCAAACGGGCGGTTCTCTTTTTGTGCTTTTTTCTCAAGTCGCTGTCTTGTCTTCCAGAAACCTGACAAATACCTTTCATACGAGGGAAGACCATACCTGATCATATACTCGTATGTATGCTCACTACGGAACATATAAGCAGCATCTTCATAAAGTGCCTGTCCGGGAGTTAATCCTTTCGCCAGCGCTCTTTTTAAGACATTTCCAAACCACTCGGGGGCCGATACAATATCGTTGATCTTATCATACAGCGGCTCTTTAATATATTCCGGTGCGAATAAAGCATATAACTGGTCGATCAGCTGCCAGTCGAATATGTTTAAAAACCGTTCGGTTACCATGATAAAGATCAGATCCGTCTTTTCCACTTCTTTTCTCAGGTTGAGCTCGCTGGTATATTTCGGATGGATGTAAAATTCCGGATAAACTTTCCGGTTGTAATACCAGAAAGCTTCATTGGCAAATATATTTTTCGGAATACCGGCATTGAAAAAGTTCCAGTAAAAACTATCGCCGATAGTCAGCACATCGGGTTTGTATCTGCTGCTGTCGTATCCGAAAACATAATACGGATAGGCAAACTTTTCTCTGGACATGTTCACCAGCAGGTTCAGCGCTTTTCCTCCATCATAATCCGTTCGCAGCGGGATGGTTGAAAAGTAAAGACTGTCGGTATTAAAATCGTTGAGCCTTTTACCTTTAAACCGTTCAATGCTGTCGAGCAACACGTGGGCTGCCCGGCTCATACCGTAGATACTCCAGTGTGTTCCGTATTTTGGGAACATGGGATACAAAGTTTCCTTTTTAAACTCATGGAAGTAATTATTCAGATCCACATACCGGATATCCCTTTTTTGCATCTCGCTGAGGTAAACCGTGTAGTTTGTCGAATCGGGTTTTTTTTCCAGATATTTATCCGGTATGTATTCACTGTAGTAAGAAGCCTTTCCGGGAAGGAACACCAGAACGAGATCAATATCTTTCGTTGTTTTCAAATATTGCTGAACATACTTCAGCCTTCTGAGTTTCTCATCAATAAACGAATAGCCCATATAGTCTCGTCCGGTCAGTTCACGTATATAATCATATTCGAAAATAAAATCCTCTTTACCGAGTACAATACCCTCTGCATTGGGTTTACGGAACAAACTGTAATCCAACTGGTTTCTCAATCTGACCAGTGTATTATGAAAACCAATGTGTTGTTCCAGCCAGGCATCAAAAGCTGCCTGAAAACTTCCGTTATAAAATCCTGTCCAGCTAAATTCCGGTCGTTCATTCTCCAGGAAATCGCCGTTCAGCGCTGGTTCTTTGACCAACATCCATTCTTTTTGAATTGCGGGCAGGATCATCACCAACAACACTATCAGGAACAATATGTTTTTTGCTGTTTTCATCAGAACCTGAAATAAATAAACGGATTAAAACCTGAAGATGTAATGGATGCCAGACAAATAACAAAGAACAAAACAGCACCCAGGGTCATCAATATTATGGTGCGACTGTGCTGTTCCCTGGACAATATTTTCTGTTGCCATGCCTCGTTCCTGTTGAAAATGGCCATAAATGCAAAAACAGCAGCCAATACCATGATGGTATAAAACTTTGCATCCGGGAAGTAATCCAGTTGCCTGAAGTCGCCTGAGAACATCTTTTTCACGTAAAAGACTGCCTGCTCCAGCGTTTCCGATCTGAACAGCACCCAGCCTATCAGGGTAATGAAAAAGGTGATGATGATACTCGGCAGTTTCCCTATCTTCTCATAGAATTTCAGCAAAAACAGCCTGTCCAGCACCAAAAACAAACCGTGATAGACGCCCCACAGCACGAATGTCCAGGCAGCACCATGCCACAGTCCCGATATGACAAATACCAGCCAGAGGTTAAAATACATTCGTGCTTTGGGCACCCTGTTGCCTCCCAACGGGATGTATAAATAATTCTTCATGAATGCTCCCAGAGTCATATGCCAGCGGCGCCAGAACTCGGAAATACTTTGAGAGATATACGGGTTGTTAAAGTTTTCAGGGAAGGTAAATCCGATCATCCGGCCGATGCCGATAGCCATGTCCGAGTAACCTGAAAAATCGTAATAAATCTGAAAGGCATAAGCTACAATCCCCAGCCAGGCTACCGGCATGGTCAGCAGACCGCTGTCCATTGAAAATATATAATCGACCTGCTCGCCCAGCACATTGGCAATGAGCACCTTTTTCGACAAACCAATCACAAACCGGAAAAAACCGGTCAGCTTGTTATCGAGGGTTTCATACTCTTTCCGGTTTTCAATCTGGTCGGCTATTTCATTGTACCTTACAATCGGCCCTGCAATCAACTGCGGGAACATCAGGATGTACATGGCGTAGTCCGTCAGTTTTTTTAAAGGCGCATGTACCTTCCGGTATACATCCACCGCATAAGTAATTTTCTGAAAAGTAAAAAACGAGATGCCGATGGGCAAAGCTATTTTTGTCCACTGAACCGCATGCATACCAAACTGAGCAAGTACCTCATTAAGATTTTCAATAAAGAAGTTAGCATATTTAAAATAGGCCAGCAACCCGATATTAACGAAGACCGATGCTCCTGTAAGGATCAGCTTTTTCTTTCCTGTGCTTACGTAAAGCCACTTAACAACATAAAAATCGAATACAATGGACGCCAGCACAAACACAATAAAGTCGGGAGCTCCCCACGCATAGAAGAAGATACTTGCCAGTAATACGAAAATGTTTTTCAGCTTTTCGGGCAGCAGAAAATAGATAAGCAGAAAAGCAGGAAAAAAGTAAAGTAAAAATAAACTGCTGCTGAAAACCATCTGTTATCCGTATAATATATCGTAGCTGCCGGTGAGTCTATTGTTTAATTAACCGGATGTAGGTAACCTTACCTTCCTTGCTGAACCTGCAAAGATACATACCCGGTTTCACCCTTACCCCCTCATCAGTATTTCCGTTCCAGCGTATCACATGCTCACCGCTTTCCAGCTCGCCATACAGTAACCGGCTGATCTTTTTACCGCTCATATCCAGTATTTCCATTTCCACTTCGCCGGCTGTTTGAACGGTTACTTTCAGGTCGATATAATTGCTGAACGGGTTCGG
>QMPO01000301.1 GCA_003648625.1 Bacteroidota bacterium | reverse complement strand
GAGCAAACCCGTCCGGAAAACCTCAGGTCGTGAAGTCGCTATCAGCTTGCCGGAAGGATCGTACATATTAATGTCGGAGAAAAATACAAGAGAGAACTTACGGAGTAAGGGATACAATTCTTCTGTTTTTATCTGCTCCGGCGAGGTAATACCACCCAGTTTGTGTTGCAGTTCGATCAGTACGGAATATGTTTTTTCATTGAGTTGTGTGATCACTCTTTCCTTGTTGTTGTATTCGGCATAATAGGCTGTTATCAATGCTATAACAAATATAATGACCGAGATAGTAATGATGAAAAACACCTGTAAGCGTGTACGGAAGCTGAGCATAAAAACAGCAAAGACATCGCTTCTGAATACAAGGATAAAAATAAGAAATGCTACCGCACCCATCAGCAGAAAAAGAATGGAGAACGTAGCCAGCTTTTCCTGGATTTTAGCTATCGGACGGCTGATGATCAACACATCACCATCCGCCGAGACCAGCTTCAGATGCCGGTAATTCAAATCATTGTAAAATTCATTCGCCGGAAAATCACTTTGGGAAGAATACTCCGTATGGTAAGCAAAATCACCGAACTTATAAACCAGGTTGTTGTTGATGTATTTGGCAAAAGAATAGCCGGATAAATCGTAGGTAAGCGTGCTGTTGTCCACCAATAATTCCGGATAGCCGACACCCTCGGGCACATAAGTAAAATAAAATTCAATGTACACAAGCGGTTCTTCATCCGTATGCTTCAGTGCCGGGGGTTTAATAACTCCGATATAATAAATACTTTCGGGTGTGCTGTTCTGTAAATATAAATCGTTTACACTTGTCGAATCGCCAAAATCACGGATCAGATCTTCAAAATATTCATGACAACCGACAAGGATGCCTTCTGGTTGTATTTCCAGCAATTCTCCGCTCATGCATACCGTTACCTGAATATCATAAGTAAAGGCTATCCTGTCAAAATAACGGTGTTTTAAATACTCATTTAATGCAGCTTCCGGGTTGTCCCAGTAATTATCAATAATCAGGCTCACCACCGAATCGGAACTTACCTGCTGTGCCGCCTGATGAAAAATCGATTCCAGTTCCGGGTCATCTTTATGCGCCAGATAATCAGCTGTTAACGCTTGATTGAAGTCCTTTGTTTTGTTTTCGGCTATGTTAATTACAACGGCATTGGCAGCTGCAAAAATGATCAGATAGATGAGGTACCTAATAAACCTGATCTGGGTATTTTCGGAAAATAACTGAACTACAACAAGTATGAGTACAACAAAACCCGAAGTAATATATGCGATCAAATGGTAGGAAGGGAAACCTGTGACAAATACGATTGTCAGGAAAACGGTAAAAAGAATCTTTGACAAAAAGCTAACAGAATATTTTCCTGAATAGTAGTTCATCGAACGCACCATAAAGAATAAAACAACATTCAGCAGCACATTGATAAAAACGGCCAAAAGATTTATCGGATCAGAAAACTGGATACCGATAACCGGGTTTGTGCTTAAACCGCTTATGATACTTTGATCCAGGTAAAAAACACCGTAGGCCAGCAACCATAATACCGACAAGGAAACAAAATGTTGGAGATATCTGTATTTTTTACCTGCATTTATTTGCTCTCTCTGCACCAGTTTATTGAACTTGATAAAAACGGCAATAAGCAGAATTGTTGTCAGGTACAGATCACCGATAGAGTTGAGTCCCGGTATCAGGTCGAAGCCCGGCTCAAATAAAAATGACTGCTTCAGTACGGCGGGGTAAGCGAAATAGAAATCGAGCCAGCGAAGCAGCGCCAGATCAATAATGAACAATAAAAAGGCTGTCCGTTTACCCGGCAGTACATGCGCGTATTTATTATACAACTTGTTGAGCCACAACACCAACAAAATATAAAACAGGATATATATAAAAAACAGCAGCAGAATAATATTGTTGCCGATATCGTTGTGGTGTTTTATAGTCAAACCAATAACCGGAACCCCCTGGTCATTTACAATAGCATACTGAGCTGACTTTATATTTACCGTTAATTCAACCTGATCGCTTGAGAGAAACTCCCTGTTGGCTTTGGAGGGCAGAAATTTATTTTCAAAAGGATATTCCGCTTTAATCAGTTTGAACAGAAAAACCCGGTAAGTTCCGGTTGATTTAAAATAAATCTGGTACCAGGCCGTTTTCTCACGAATGATTGTATCCAGTTCGCCTTCGTATAAATAATCCAGATCATTCTGCACAAGGTTGCTGTTCCAGAAAATCAGTGAGTCCTCAAAATAAATCTGGGCGAAAATTTGCTCCGGATCCAGAAGCCTCTCCAAAGAAGGCCAGTAGTTTTTTTCCGGATCCTTTAAAATCTCAGTAATCGTTTTTGTTTTATCAATAAGATTAGCCCGCTGGAATTTCAGGCTATTTTGAAAACGATCCTTAATGTGTTGGTCGGAATGGTACTTTTTTGTGCCGTATTCCGTGGCGTAAAAGATAACGAGCATGAGTAAGGCTGCGATTAGGTAAACCACAGAGCTGTTAAAGAGGCCTGTTTTCTTTAAGGTCATTGTTTTATTTATTTGATACACACGTCTTTAGATGTGCTTTTCCGTATAAATATAACTAATTTTTTCGAACTGCAAATAGCATGCTGGAATATGTCCCTGAGGCATTAGCCTTACGATTTGATGTAAAACCGATGGAAAAAGCCTTCAAATAAGCAGCGCCAGCATGCTTATAGCGTTCACTTAACAAACTCACATAATAGGCATCCATTTTCATCGGGTACGATTTATCAATGGTCAGTGCATGCTTTTCCAATAAGTGCGCCAAAGTCTTTTGACTGAAATGATACAAATGCCTGGGCACGTCCAATGCTCCCCAGTAAGGACCGTAATGAACTGCGTCGTATGCGTCAATCATGGGAACAGCGATAATGAGCACTCCGTCCGGTTTAAGAATCCGCTTTAATTCCTCAATACGTTCATTCAGTTTATACACATGCTCCAACACGTGCCACATGGTAATCACATCAAAGGCAGCATTCTCAAAATCATTCAGCTTTTCTTCTGCGAAAACCTGAAGTTTATTTTGGTTTATAGCAAACTCTCTCGCTTTTTTAACTGGCTCTATACCCGCTGTTTTCCATTCTTTATCTCTAAAATACTTTAATAGCTCACCAGTGCCACAGCCAACATCCAGTATGCTGCCTGTTTTTTTGTAACCGGAAATAATTCTGTACTTATTACGAATATTTATTCTACGGGCTTTGGCATAAATTGAATTGAACAGACTATACTTTTTCAATTCATGAGAACTGTATTCGGGTGAATCGTAATAGGAAAAAATGTGTTTTTCTTCGG
>QMPO01000300.1 GCA_003648625.1 Bacteroidota bacterium | reverse complement strand
TGACGGTTCCCACATACCTTCTACGTCCCCTTCAGGATGAAAGTCGGCCAAACGACCTGACGGTTCCCACATACCTTCTACATCTCCTTCAGGATGAAAGTCGGCCAAACGACCTGACGGTTCCCACATACCTTCTACATCTCCTTCAGGATGAAAGTCGGCCAAACGACCTGACGGCTCCCACATACCTTCTACGTCCCCTTCAGGATGAAAGTCGGCACTTTGTACAGCCAGGTCAGTATTCATATGATTAACATAGTTTAACTGTACTCCGGAAAGAACAGTTACAACTAATACCAATAAACTAAAACGGAATAAGTTTTTCAGAATTTTCATTATACGGTGCTTTAAAATGTGTTTGAATAGTAACAGTTATTCACTTGTTAGTACCAAAAACATGCTTATTTATACCCCTTTTGCAGAAAAAAGTTTTTGAAAATTTTTCACAAGGCGGAGTATTTTCCTGCCAGCTTAGCTAAGAAGTTCCTGAATTAGTTTCCCGTATTGTGAATATACTCCCTGGTTATCAGTTGATTGCGTTTTTTGCAAATTTGCTTGGCGAATTCGAAACCAAGGCTATATTATAACAATGTAAAATTGTAAAAAAAACGGGAATGATCGACCAGCTTTAAAATAAAAAAAATAATCTCTTCGTTTTATTATTAGTTATCCTGTTTTTTATCGTTTTTTAAGCACAGAAAACATATTGATTTTCGAAATATTTTGTTACATTTATCGTCGAAAAATGAACAGACAGCAAGCATTCATACTCATTCTCCTTTTTGTCCTATCTGCACTTAAAGGAATCTCACAGGTTAGTTTTGATCTTATCATCAGCAACTATAATGATACGTCTGTGTTGCTTGCAAGCTATTATGGAGAAAAAAACAAGCTAATCGACACAGCTTATATCATAAATGGGAAGTTTATTTTCAGCAATAAGGAGTACCCGGAGGGCGTGTACATCCTTGCAAGTCAGGACAAGAACAAGTTGTTCGAGTTTATTATAAATAACGAAACCGGATTTTCTTTCTATACGGATGCCCGGATGTCCTATGATGTAGAAGTCAGAGGTTCGGAAGAAAACCGGGTATTTTATGAACATCAGCGGTTTCGCAACCAGGCATACCGTGAAATCCGCCAGCTGACTGATACGGCTTTTGGAGCTAACGCCCATGCTCTTGATTCCATAAAGGAAAGCCTTATTCAGGAAGAACGTTCACTTATAAAGACTTACCCCGATCTGTTTATTGCCCGACTCATTAAAGCCCAGCAAGACGTTGTCATCCCTGACAGCCTGAGCCTGGACAGCATGAAGTCATATCTGTATACGAAGGAGCATTACTGGGACAACCTCAACCTCAGCGATGCACGGTTTATCCGAACTCCGGTACTGGAAAAGAAGCTGAATTTTTATTTTGATAATATTATTTTCTTGCATCCCGACTCGGTTATCAAAGCAATTGATACCGTTATTTCGTATGCCAGGCCGGATGAAGAAGCCGTAAGCTATCTGCTCTGGTATTTCATCTCAAAATATCAGAACCCGAAATACATGGGATTTGACAAGGTTTTTGTACATCTTGTCGACAATTATTTTCTCAGCGAAGACATTCTGAATACAACTTCGTCGATAACAGAAAAGTTAAAAGAACGATCAGAAAAAATTAAACCTTTGCTGATTGGTAAAACAGCTCCCAACCTTAATTTGATAGATACGGGTAACCGGTTCCGTTCTTTTCGTGAGATAAGGGCAGATTACACGCTTCTGCTTTTTTGGGATTATAATTGCCATGTATGCGAAAACACTATAGAACAGCTAAAAAACGTGCTTGACACAACGAGCTGCAATATAAAAGTTTACGCTATCTGTGTCAACAATGATCTGGAACAGTGGAAAAAGACTATTGCTGCTGAAAACCTTGGCTGGTTACATGTTAACGGGACAATAAGCACCACCGAAGATTTTCATGATTTATACGATATTAACGGTACACCTCGCGTGTTTTTATTAGGGTCCGAAAAAAAAATTATTGCAAAAAATTTTAAAGTTGCGCAATTAATTGCTATTATTGAAAATCAAAACAAGATAAGCAAGTGATTTAATACTCAGGGCAAACAATCAATTATGAACAAAACAAACAAGACAAATATGAGCAAAACAAGTCCTTCATAGAGATTTTCCTCAGAACCTTTTTCGTTTTTATTCGTATCCTTAACAACTTATAAAGGTACATTTTGTTATGCTGTATTGTCAATTACATGAAAAAAAAGCAATGCAATGAAAATTCGTAGTTTATTATTTATGATAAGTTGGTTGATGATTATCAATGTCTTTGGCCAATGCGCGTTTACACCGTCATTTACTTATAGCTATACATTTCAGCAATGTAGCGAAGTTCAGTTTTTCGACACTTCCGATGCTGCAGCCAATGGCTATACAATTTTAGCCTGGGACTGGGATTTCGGTGACGGAAGCCCGCACGGAACAAACCCGACAGTAACGCACGCTTACGTTCCGGGAATCACCGTTAATGTTATCTTAACTGTAACAGCCACAAATGACGGGGGTGCTACAACGTGTAATGACACTTATTCTGAAACATTAAATATAAATGCACTACCAGATGCTTTCATTGCCAGTACGCCTAATCCCAGTTGTGTAGGCGCTACTACTTTTTTTACAGGCACATCCGGAGCAATGATACAAGCGTGGAACTGGGACTTTGGGGATGGAACGACTTCCAATCTGAAAGATCCGAGCCACATATATACCGTTTCCGGAGCTTATACTGTAAATCTTGACGTTACGGACGTTAATGGCTGTCAAAACAGTGCAACACCATACACTCAGGATATTGGTGACCTGCCGACAGCAGACTTCTCGTGGGATCCCGATCCTGCCTGCCTGAACGCACCGATTCAGTTTACCGACCTGTCAGCACCCAATATTGCAAGCTGGGACTGGAACTTCGGAGATGGAAGCACTTCGGTTATGCAAAATCCCACACATGCTTACGCAACAACAGGAAGTTTTAACGTGATACTTACAGTAACATCTACAGATGGCTGTACGAGCTCAATAACACAGGTCATAACCGTGGACCCGCTACCCGTACCCGACTTTACAACGGATGCACCGGTTTGTTCCGGCGACTCGGTACATTTCACAAACCTTTCCTCTTCACCTAATGGATACATTGCACAATGGATCTGGGACTTTGGTGATGGTAATACGGTCACAATTGACTATCCGAACAATCCTAATGTCGCTCACTTATATGCCAGCACAGGAACTTATGCCGTTCTCTTAACGGTAACTGATTCCGATAATTGCCAAAATACGACCTCTAAACTTATT
>QMPO01000299.1 GCA_003648625.1 Bacteroidota bacterium | reverse complement strand
CCCTTCAATATTGAGTTCGTTTTTGTTCCTGCAGATTATTACCCAACCTGAACCATGGGTAGGTTTTAAAACAAAACTGTCAGGTAATTCTTGCCAGTTAATTTCTTCTGCTGAGCCATAAACACCGTAATTCTTATTTAAGTACTTATCGCCAATTCTTTGTTCAACAAAGCCCCTTACTTTATATTTATCTACTAAGCTCGGAAGGTCAGGATTGCGGTAATAAAGTTTTAGCCAGTTGATCTTTTCGTTGAACGTTTTTGGGTTCTTTAATTTAAGAAATCTCTTAAACGTTACAAAGTACCGGATGCTGACATATAGCTTGTCAGATGCAAGTTTTCGTAACAGTAATAAGGACACTCTTTTTACATTCAAAATATTCAGTGTTTCGTATTGTTATATGCCATGTTACACGCCTGCCAGATTGACTGAGCAGCTTTTTCAGGGGAGTGATTATTCACAATCTGCTGTGATTTTAAACCCATCAAGGTAAAAGAATCTTTGTGGTCAAGTGTATGTTCAAGTGTATCTACAAATTCTTCGTTGTTCAGCGGGTCAAAAACCCAGCCGTTTTCCTCTGTTACAAGTTCAGGCCAGCAACCGTTATATTTTGAACAAATGACAGGCAATCCGGTTGACATGGCTTCGGGAACAACCAGTGACCAATTATCTTCAAGCGTTGGGATTATAAAAACATCTGCCATAGCATAATAAGTGGCAATTTCATTGTACGGAATTTTCCCTAACAGATAAACATTGTTGATGTTTTTTGTTTCTATCAATTTTCTGATTTCCTCAATCTGATCACCGCCGCCAATTAATACTAATGCCGTTTCTGGGTTGTTGTTTAATTTACTTTTATTCCAAGCGACAATAAGCTCTTTTATGCCTTTTCTCGGAATAATTTGCCCCGTATAAAGGAATACCAGATCTGCATTGAATCGATGTTTCAATTCGGTGCTTATTTCGCTCGTTACTGACTTTGAAAATTCTGTGAGCCAGTTAACATCAGCTACCATATGGCCATAATGTATTTTTTCAGGAGAATAACCTATAGACTGAACATATTCGCCGCATAAGCTACCGGAACAAATAATTCTGTCGATCCATTTCATTGCCAGCTTTCTGTATCTCTCCCTGTACCATTGCACATTTCTTTCCGTATGAGGTGTTCGTTCATAACACATTACATGGGGAATGTTCTTTCTGAAACGGATGTATAATGGGGCATAGGTCCACTGAAAAAAACCATCAGAGATCATCATTTCGGGCTCTGTATTTACAAGGGTTGATATCAGGTTTTTCTGATAGGGTATCCTTATATAGGAGTTAGCGAATGCTGAATTTTCTCTTTTTTGCCCGATCAATACTTTTTCATCAGATAGCCCAATAGCTCTGTTTCCCAACAGGTTTTCAAGTTTTTCTGATAAGTCGCTTTTTACAATGTCTTTGTTGTAAATTACTGTCAAATTATCCATTGATAAAGTATTCAACTCTTTGTAAACGGGGAGTCGGTAGTCAGCAAACGCTCGGGTAACCCAGGTGATTTTCATATTATAAAAATAATTTATGCTATAGGTTTAATTCTTGTACGGCTTTAAATTTAATACCACTGATTAGCGTAATAACGAGCACAACAGGTATCCAGGAACCATATACTCTGAAACCGACACCAGGAGCAGTTAATGAAACAACAACAGCCATGATGATGGTGCTGGCAAAAGCTGCTTTCCATTTACTTCTTTTAAACACCTTTGACGTAGCAATTCTGAATGCGTTGATAAAATAAAAAATTAACGGGATTGTGCCTATAATGCCCGTTCCAATTAAACCGGAGAGAATAAAATTGTGTGTTGAGATTGCTCCTGTAAAAGAATTATAAATAATATTGGTTTCGCCCGCAACAAATCCATAGCCAAATAAAGGTTTTTTGGTGATCGCATCCCATGAAACTTCCCATATTTTATCTCTTCCTGAAGTGTATTCCATGCCAATACCTTCTCGTCCGTAAAACAAAGTGTTCTCTAAAATTACATCACCCCATATAAAGAATGAAATAGCCGTAATTAAACCAAGTGTTAAAAGCCAGCCCTTGTTTTTAATGTTCCCATAATAGAATCCTAACAAGCCGAATGCTATCCCGAAGAATATCTTATTAGAAAGTGATAAAACAGAGAATGTCATAATGACGTATTTTAAGATCTTCCTTTTGGTTAGTAAAAGCGCTAAGAAAAAGAAGATAGGGATGGCAAGGCGTGCAGATGAAAATGGCCAGTATAAGTAACTAAACCCCTCCCATCTTATTGAGCCGGCTATAGACCATGAAAGATCCCATATTATCCACAGTATAGCCCACTCAATGATATCTTGAAATGAAAGGTGCTCGATTAGACGGGAAACAACAAGGGAGATCAGCATTAAATATGTCAGGGCTTCAAATGCTCTGTAACCTGTGATCATAATACTCGGAGACCAAAGCATGCTTATAAAGCATATAAATATAAATATCAACAAATATATTTGTGGCGACCTGAATAATAGATTTGTTTGATTTCTTTTTGAAAAAAGCAATAGATAGAGCGAAATTACAAAGCAGATAGTTATGTATGCGATTTGAATGGAAGCGGAAAGGTCAATTGTAGAATAATCTTGTAAATCACGTCTTCTACTTGTTAAGAAACTGATTATTTGTTCGGATAAGAACAAGAGTCCGGGAACACCTGCAACAGTGAAAAAATCTTTTATTAAAAATATATCCTTTTTGCTGGTCATTATTTTATAAGACGAAATTTCTCTTTCAATTTTAATAATTCGCATGTGATTTCCCAGGTGGCTGTATACCGGGAAGACAGCTTTAATAAAGTGCTCATTTTATTCTTTGGAAAGTTGTCTCCATATCTAAGCGCTGAACTCCTTGCTAATTGGGTTCTGTTTGATTGAATCATTGAATAAATTAAATTTCTTGCAATTCGACCTCTTGCTATTTTATATGAATGTAAATTATCCCTGTTTATTCTCTTAATAATTCTTTCTTCCCAATTCTCAATTGATGGAGCTGACTCCCAGCGTTTCTTGTTTTTTTTAATCCAGCCCTGTTCTTTGGAGACTTTGCCGCCATCACTTACAAATAATACTTTTGGTATAAACCCCCACTTACCAAAAGTGGCAAGATATGCCCAAAACTCAAGATCCTCGGTAATACGCAACTCAGATCGCTGCCCCCCGGTTCGCTTTACTACATTAGTTCGCATCAATACACTTCCAGTGCAGACATGATTGTGCTCAGCCCAGAATTTATAAAAATTATCCAGCACAATTGACGTTTTAGGTTTGGTATGTTCTTCCCTTAAAATTTTAGGGCTAATAGCATCTGGTT
>QMPO01000298.1 GCA_003648625.1 Bacteroidota bacterium | reverse complement strand
TTGCGGTCTGGACGGGACTCGAACCCGCGACCCCCTGCGTGACAGGCAGGTATTCTAACCAAACTGAACTACCAGACCAATTCTTGTTAAGAACTCCCCGAAAACGGGACTGCAAATATACAGGCTTTTTAGAAACCTGCAAAAAAAATGAAAAAAATCTTTTACCCCTTCTCTATTCCTGTATCTCTGCTATAAAAGCTCTTTGCGCTTTCACATCAAAATACCTGATATTTAGATCTTCAGCCTGTTCCGATAACTGCTTGAGCTTCCAGTATGGTACCGAAGAATCAATGATCAGGTAATCGAATTCCACTATGTCATTCAACAGACTCAAATCGGATTTTCTTCTCCCCGCCGATATCACATAATCAACTTGTATAGGTTGATCTGTTCGATACAGCTTTTTCTCATTCCACACCATAAATTTTACAGGCCCGAAAACGCCAAATCTTCCGTCATAAAAAAGATCAAGGGTGTAATTTTCTATTTCTTCATCCACTGGCAGGTTATTTTTATCCAGTCCCCAACTGATCCGGCTGTTGTCCAGGTGAAAATCGAGCTTTTGGGGTTCTGCTAATAATTCAGAATCGGTCAGCAGCACATGTTTATTCCCCGAAATAAAATCGTAAACACTATGTCCGGAAATGCTGTACACAACTATTTTCTTTTGTTTCAATACCTGATATTTGTGCCTTGTATTGAGCGATACCAATAACAGAATAACTATCAAGGCCGGAGTTATCAATTTTACCTTTCGTTGTAAAAGTAAAGGAATAGCGAGCAGGATCAATGCATACATCAATACCGCCTTTGGCCATGGATAATATAGATCGTAAATGCCGTTGAGCGGGAGATGTTTTACCAGTCCGACAACATAATTAAGCAGGTAAACAAAGGCTGAAAGTACAGTTCCCAAAACACCGGAAACCACAGGAACCCATGAAAAAATCATGAACGCCATGCCCGTTCCTATAATGGCAAACGAAAGCGGAAAAATAAAGATGTTGGTCAGCCAGAAGTAAGGCGGAAAAAAATGAAAATAATGAGCTGCCAGCGGAAATGTTCCTAACTGTGCAGCTGCCGAAACAGCCACTATGGACCACATCTTATCCGCCACCTTATTCTTTAAATAAACAATGTTATAAATGGGCTGATAGAACATTAAAATGCCCAGCACAGCTGTGTATGACAGCTGAAATCCTACATTGAAGATCAGTAACGGGTTGAATAATAACAATAACACAGCTGAGGCTGCCAGTGTATTGTATACATCTTTATACCTTGCCAGTAAAGTAGCCAGAATAAACAAAGTGATCATTACTGAGGACCGAAGCACCGATGGTGAAAGACCGGTAAGTAACGCATAAAACCAGATCAGGATCAGCAATAAGACCACCTTGATGATCTTCTGGACCCTGTTTCTCCGTAAAAAACCCAATATAAAACTCAGTACCAGATAAATGATACCTACATGCAAACCCGAAACACACAATATATGCATGGCTCCTGCCGTAACATACTTCTGTTCCAACTCAGGGTCCATCAGTTGGTCATAGCCCAGCAATACGGCTGCAGCTACCGTGTAATTATTTCCCGTAACCCCGTTTTCCTGTAGCGCTCTCAATAAATAATTTCTGGTTCGTGCTGCCAAAACGTAGATGGAACCTTCTTCGCTACCCAGCAAATTCCAATCGTCTTGCCGCAAAAACACCATAGCATGCACATCATTGAGAGCTAAAAAAGCTGCATAATCGAATTCTTCGGGATTCTTAGGCCCTTCAGGTGCAACAGGCTTCCCTTTGAATACAATTATATCACCGTATTGCAGTTTCCGGCTTAAACTGTCACGGTGAAGAAAAGCCATTACCCGTGTTCCGTTTATACGTATCGTGTCCTCAGACACAGTCCGCTCCAGCCGGAGAATCATTTTAACAGACTTTTCTGTTGATACAGGTTCGCTTACCACTTTAGCTACATAGTTTTGTTCATTGCTGTTTAAAAAGGATGTGTCTTTCTCCAGCTTCATATTTGCCAGGAAGATCCCTACCGAAATCACCGCAAGAATAAATAGCATCCCGTTTAACCATCGCCACTTCCAGGACCTGTTTTTACGGTACAATAGATATGCAGTAAAACTCAAAACACCTGTAAGAATAAGAAGCCACAAAGAACCTGATTCCCTGAAAAAAGGGAACCAATATGCCAGGAATATTCCGGCAACAAGCGGAAAGAATATACGTACGAAAGGCCTTGACGACCAGATCATGGTTCCTGTTGTTTAAAGCAACAAGATAATAAAAAAGAAAAAAGTATTTATAAAAAACTACGGAAAACGGATATCTTTTTTATTTATTCAGCGTTTTAACAAACTCATTATCAACATAAATCCAGAACAGCGGTTGCCATCGCTCATTGCCAGCATCATCTACTCTGCGGGCTACGGGTGCCAAACCCAGGATCTTTTTTTCAAAGGCAAGAGTTTTTTGATCTATCCGCCACTCCTCAAGAAACCGGATTCGCTGAATACTTTCCCTTTCGATACGGATCACTACAAGAGTATCATAATACTCATACGGAGGTTCCTCTGACATCAGCGTCAGGGCAGCTGTATCCGACATGATCTTTGCAATATCGGAAGCAGTTATCGGGTTGTTAAAATAATCATAGGCCTGTATTTCCCCGCTGAGAGCTCTGTCCATAATCAGGTCCACCAGATTTTCACGCTGCGGACCGGGCAGATTTTGAATCCACCAGTCGTAATCCGGGTCGGGACTTTTTATGTTGACATCATATTGAATTTTTTGAGTGATAAGCTCTTTTTTTTCACCCTGGCACGATGTGGCTGCAATGATAACTGCAAATGCAAGAAGTATAATTTGTGTTCTCATTTTTACGGTTTTTACCAAATGTATAAAACAAAACGATTATAGCCTAAATTTGTTTTGAAATTTAATTGCGTATGTGGAAAAAGCCAACTTTACTTATTGACACAGCCAAAGTGCAACGGAATATCGACAAAATGTTCCGGAAAGCGGCACGAAGCAATACTGCGTTCAGACCCCATTTCAAAACCCACCAGTCGGCTGAAATCGGGGAGTTGTTCCGAAAGTCGGGAACTGACCAGATAACGGTTTCCTCCGTTTCGATGGCACAGTATTTTTCCGGTCATGGCTGGAATGACATTACCATTGCTTTTCCGGTTAATCTTCGGGAAATTGACGAAATAAATGAACTGGCCGGAAAAATCCGACTGAATTTACTTGTTGATTCTGCTTTCTCTGCAACGGAACTTAAAAAATCACTTCGTAACACTACGGGCATTTTTATTGAACTGGATAACGGCTATCATCGTTCCGGGCTATTACCGGAACAGACTGA
>QMPO01000297.1 GCA_003648625.1 Bacteroidota bacterium | reverse complement strand
GAAGCTACTGTTCAGGATGCGTTGAATATAATGAAAGAATACAGTATCGGCGGTATTCCGGTGGTGGATGATACGAATAAATTAGTCGGTATTGTGACCAATCGCGATTTACGGTTTGAGCGCAATCATGGCAAAAAAGTGCAGTCTGCCATGACAAAAGAAAATCTGATCACGACAAGAGAATTTACTGATTTTGAGAAAGCTGCTGATATTTTGCAGGAACACAGAATCGAGAAACTACCGGTTGTTGATGAAAATTATAAACTGGTAGGCTTAATTACCTACAAAGACATATTAAAAATTGCCACACACCCAAACAGCTGTAAAGATGAAAAAGGGCGACTTCGTGTGGCTGCTGCTGTGGGCATCGCTTCAGACACATTGAAAAGAGTTGAAGCGCTTGTTAATGAGGATGTGGATGCCATTGTAATTGACACAGCCCATGGCCATTCGCAAGGTGTTCTTGATATGGCTAAACTGATCAAGTCGAAATTCCCTGATGTGGATCTTATTGTGGGAAATATTGCTACAGCCGATGCAGCCATGGATTTGCTGGCAGCTGGTGTTGATGCACTGAAAGTGGGCATCGGTCCCGGTTCTATCTGTACTACACGTATTATCGCCGGAGTAGGTGTTCCTCAGCTCTCAGCTGTTTACGAGGTAGCGCAGGCTGTTAAAGGATCAGGGATACCGGTAATTGCCGACGGTGGAATTCGTTATACAGGTGATATAGTCAAGGCTATTGCGGCTGGCGCTGATACGATTATGGCAGGGTCGTTGTTTGCCGGTGTTGACGAATCACCCGGAGAAACAATTATTTACGACGGCAGAAAGTTTAAAACCTATCGGGGAATGGGATCGGTGGAAGCGATGAAAGATGGATCCAAAGACCGTTATTTCCAGGATGCCGAAGACGATCTGAAAAAACTTGTGCCTGAAGGAATTGTGGGCAGAGTACCTTACAAAGGTTCTTTAAATGAGGTTATTGTTCAGATGGTAGGCGGATTGCGTTCGGGTATGGGCTATACGGGTGCAAAAACCATAGCCGAACTGCAGAAAGCACAGTTTATTAAAATTACCGCTGCCGGAGTGGTGGAAAATCATCCGCACGACATTACCATTACGCGTGAAGCACCCAACTACAGTAGAAAGAATTAACATGATAAATTTTAATCGAATGAAAAATATGAAGACAGTATTTAGTTTGGTAACATCGGTATTATTGAGCAGCAGTATGCTTTTTGCTCAATTTTCATTTGACGACAAAACCCTGATGACCATTGGTGATGAGAAAGTCTCCGTCGGGGAATTTATGAAGGTGTATAACAAAAACAATACACAAACGGCTTACGAGAACAGTTCCATCGAAGAGTACCTGGATCTGTTCATAAATTTTAAACTGAAAGTAAAGCAGGCTGAAGATCTCAAAATGGATACTTCCGCAGCTTTTCAAAGAGAACTGAATAGCTACCGCGAACAGCTGGCCAAGCCTTATTTTGTCGACGAAACCGTCAACGAGGCACTGCTGAAAGAAGCATATGAAAGGATGCAGAAAGATTTGCGTGCCAGTCATATACTTGTTATTGTTGATGAAGATGCCCCCGCTGAGGATACCCTAAAGGCGTACAATAAAATTACAGAGATAAGAGAAGAAATTGTTAACGGCCTTGATTTTGCTGAGGCAGCTGTCACCTATTCAGAAGACCCGTCAGCAAAAGACCGCGAAGAGATACCCGGAAAACAATCATTCATGCCCGGGAACAAAGGTGATATTGGTTATTTTACGGTGTTCAATATGGTTTACCCGTTTGAAACAGCAGCCTACAATACACCTGTTGATAGTATTTCGCCACCGGTGCGCACCAAATATGGTTATCATTTATTGAAGGTAACCGATAAGCAGGATGCTATGGGTGTTGTGCAGGTAGCACATATATTTGTTGCTCTACGTCCTGATGCGAGTACAGATGACTCGGCCCGAAAAGCGGAAAAAATTAACAACATAGCCCAAAAAATTAAGGAAGGGATGACATTTGAAGATGCAGTGAGGAAGTACTCCGAAGACAGAGGGTCAATTGCCAATAGCGGAAAGCTTTCTAAGTTCACCTGCAACAGGGTTGTGCCCGAGTTTGTTGAAGTGATCAATACACTCGATATTGACGAGATTTCGGAGCCCGTAAAAACAAGGTACGGATATCATATTGTAAAACTGATCAGCCGCGATACGCCCGGTACGTTTGAAGAAGAAGCTCCGCATTTGAAGGAGAGAATAGCTAAAGACCTGCGGGCCAGAAAAAGTGAAGAGGCCGTGATCAGTAAAATAAAAACGGAAAACGGTTTCAAAGTTTATGAACAGGCTAAAGATGAAGTCTTTCAGCTGATCGACACTTCAGTTTTTAATGCTGCTTTTGTTGCCGACAGCCTGAAAATGATGGCCGGCACAGTAATGAAAATTGGCAAGGAAAAATATACACAGTACGATTTTGCCAGATATGTAGAAAAAAATCAATCCAGACAGGAAGACGGAAACCTGAAAGCATACCTTAATAAACAATTCAAAGGTTTTGTTGACGAAATGTGCCTGGCGTATGAAGATAAGAACCTCGAGAATAATTATCCTGAATTCAGAGACCTGATGCAGGAATATCATGACGGTATATTGTTATTCAACCTCACCGATAAGGAAGTGTGGTCGAAAGCAGTTATCGATACCGTGGGACTTGAGAAGTTTTTTGATGGTCGAAAAGATCAGTATATGTGGGAAGAACGGGTGGACGCAACTGTCTACGAGATCAGGGATCGTGATTTGGCCGGTAAGGTGAAAGAGATTATCATGAAATATGATAGTGACGGAGATATTGCGCTGGCATTAGAACAAGATTCTATAAAAAAACTGGTAAATATCAAACCCGGTTTTTATGAAAAGGGCGATAATGAATATGTTGACCAGACAGGTTGGGAAACGGGTCTGTCAGATCAGATAAATTCAGATGTTGAAAACCTGGTAGTGTTTGTTAAAGTGCGCAAAATATTGGATCCTGAACCAAAAAAACTTGATGAGGCAAGGGGGCTTGCCACAGCCGACTACCAGACATACCTCGAAAAACAATGGATTGAAGAGTTACGGAAAAAATATCCTGTGACGGTCAACGATAAGGTGCTCCAGAAACTGCTCACTAAACAACTAAATAAATAAGGAATTGTCGAAGAAACTCATTTTATTTGCTGTATCCGGGCTTATTTTACTGAACGCCTGTACCTATCCTCTGTTCAAAAAAGAGGAAACTGTGCTTGCCAGGGTGGGTGATGAATATCTTTACGAGGAGGAACTGAAAGACCTGATTCCGGAAGGGACTTCGCCGAAAGACAGTATAATCCTGGTGCGAAATTTTGTAAACAACTGG
>QMPO01000296.1 GCA_003648625.1 Bacteroidota bacterium | reverse complement strand
GCATATTTAAGTGATAGAATGGCCGCATTGCAGGTGCCGTGGGCTGACATTACCTCCATATCTTTTTTGCCGCCCAGCTCGCCGTGGAGCATAAGGGCATGGGAGGGTTGTATGGCATCGGGGGAAGATGTGCCTGCCGTGAGCAGTTCTACATCTTCTAACAAAAAATTGTCGTTAAAAAGTTTTTTTACAGCTAAAGCCGCAAGTTGCGTGTTTGTGTGTGTAGGCTGGCCATTTTCATCAAGCGCGTAGTGTCGTGTCTTGATCTGATTGCTGCGCAAAATCAATCCTCTGTTGATCGATTCATTCCCGTTGATCAGTCCTAACCGTTTCTCCATCTCATCATTGGAAACCGGTTTGTTAGGTAAAAACTTTGATATTTTGTTGATATAAACTTCGTTCATGTATCACACAGTTTATCTGAGTGTAACCCCTTTGTAATACCTGAGGTTTTTCCTGATTTTGATAAAAAATAACGGGTAAGTTATGTAAAAAACCAGGGACGCCAAAGGCGAAACGGCAAAGATAACAAACAATAAATACCATTTGAACATTTTAAGGCGGCCAGTCCGCTCTTTGTCGCCGGGGCCTCCTTTTTTCCGGATGAAGCCAGCCCACACATGAAAGATTTTTTTAGCACGGGTTTCAGCGGCGACAATGTCAAAAGAAAGTTCAGCGGCATTTAGTTCCAGCAGTTTTTGATGAAGAGAAGCAAAGTTCCCGGAAAGCAGGGCTTCGTGGAGGGGTAAGCCGAAGCGCTTCGCTCCCTGAATGTCTTTATCCGAAATCCCGGGTTTTGGGAAGATGCCGAGATATCTGTCTTTTTTGGCCGTCATCATCCAATAGATGATAGTGACAACACTAAGCAGGTTCTGGTGACGGTCGTGCAGCGCAATATTGCCTACAAGTTTTCCACCATTTTCAGCGATCATCTTTTTGATATCCTCCTGGGCACTTACCCACATATTACGTGCTCCGATAACCGTTACCACCGGTGTGTCTTTCATTACCATTCGTGCTTCTTCCGATTTCAGAAAAGTGGTGAGGGGGATGGGAGGGCTCAGAAACCAGATAGGGTATCCCAGGATGATCAGGTCGTATTTTTCATCGGGATTAAAAGTGACGGGACGGATTTTTGCCGGGATCATTTTAACCGACTCGGGCATGGCATCCCAAAAGCTGATATCAGTCCACGGAAAAGGAAATGCAGGTTCGGGAATAAGCTTTTCAAAATGGATGTCCACAGAAGTGTCCTCCTGTAATTGGCCGGTGACATTATTGACAATTTCGTCAAGCTGCCCCGACTGTGAATAGGTGATGACAAGTACTTTTTTCACTTGTGGTTATTTGTTAATGAGATTTTTTGTTGTAGAACAGCGGAATTTCGAGCGTCAGCGGTTCCTCCTTCAGGTTAAAAACAACTTTTTCGAAGTCGGGTGGCCTGCGACTGGATTTTGTCAGATTCGAAAAGCCGATACCTTCCACAGGAATGCCCATTTGCCGTTTGTTCAATGTCCCATCGTTGTTTTCGTCGTGATAAACAGCAATGGCATAAGTTCCCGGGGGGAGTTTATGAAAGGTGTATATTGCGCTCCCTTTATCATTAATTTCAACAACAGCCGAATCAACCGGATTTGTTTTTACTTTGAAATTGTCTGCATTTGAGAACACTCCAATCCTTATCACTCCCTTATTGTTTTGAGTTCCATGAATCACGATCGTAAGATCGGTATGCTGGCTAAACCCTGTCATCAGGCCTGCGAAAAAAATGACTGTTGTAATAAGTAGTTTATTAATCAATGGTTTCGTTTATCGACAAAAATAACAGGTTTTCGGTTTTTAGCCGGCATTTGCAAATGATAAATTTCTGCCGGTTCAAAAAAGGCTACTTCGGGTGCTACGCGCAGTTTTGCCCTGAAATGATCTTTGATAATTTTGTCCGAACTAAAATAGCTTTTTTCGCAACCGATTTTAACCAATAGCTCATCCGTTCCCAATTGGTTGGTAGATACTTCCACAATAAAGTTTTCAATCCACTCAATTTCATTCAATATATCGTAAATAGCTGGCGGGTAGAGGGTTGTTCCCTTGAACTTGATCATCTGCTGTTTCCGTCCGATCACCGGCCCCAGCCGCATGGTAGTACGTCCACACGAACAGGGTTCCGTATGGTGATGACAGATATCGCCTGTTTTAAAACGCAGCAGAGGCATGCCTTCAACTCCCAAAGTCGTGATGGTCACTTCACCGGCTTCACCTTCTTTCACCGGTCTGTTGTTTTCGTCCAGAAACTCCACAATGATCATTTCAGGGTGGTGGTGACCTCCTTTTCCTGCTTCACATTCGGTAAAAGCAGTGCCCATTTCAGTAGATGCATAAGTTGAATACAGTTTAATATCCCATTTGTCGGTGATCCGTTTTCCCAGTGTATTCAGTGTAAAATCGGGCTTGCGGATGGGTTCACCGATACAGACGGCTTTTTTTACGGATGAGTTTTTGTAGTCGATGCCGTTTTTTTCAGCATAATCGATCAGTTTGGGAATAAACGAAGGTACGGTTACAAGACCGGTAGGAGCGAATCGCTGAATGGACTCAAATTGCAGCTCCTGCAAACCCGGTCCGATCCGGATGATACCAGCCCCCAGCTTTCGTAACCCCAGAAAGTAAGCCATTCCAGCCATAAAGCGTTTGTCGAGCGTTACCATTAACTGGAAAATATCGTCCTGCGTGGTGTTGGCGCACGAAAAGGAGATGTATTCGTTGTATGCCAGCCGATCGAGGTCGCTGTCGGTCATGGCAAAGGTAACGGGCTCGCCCATAGTGCCCGAAGTAGTGATAAAATCCACCACTTTACTTTTCGGAACGCATAGGAAATCGTTGGTACGTTGTTGCAGGTCGTCTTTCGTAGTTACCGGTATTTTTGTCAGGTCTTCCAGCGTTTTTATATGCCGGATGTCGATTCCGTTCTTTTTGAAAAGCTCCTGGTAAAATGTTGAATGTGTCTGGAGATAGCTTAAAAGTTCAGCCAGTTTTTCTTCCTGAAATTTTTTAATCTCTTCCGGCGGTCTGGTTTCTATATCGGGTATATGCATCGGGTGCTTTCTTGGTGTGTATGCAAAAATAAATTTATTTAAGCTATACGGCCTTTTCATGCTAAATTAATCCGGGTATTTTTCCGGGAATACCTGCCTGTCAAGTGATAAAATCAGTTGCGTCCTAAACGATGACAAAAGATTGCATTAAAGCCGTGAATGATTTATAGTTATCGGGTACTCTCGAAATGGGGGGGCTTCCACCTTTGAAAAAATGCGTAAATAAAATCAATACATGGAACGTGAAAAAAGAAAATCTGTTTGAGCGCAGCGAGTTATTTTCTTTTAGTGGAATGTATTGATTTTTAGCAATT
>QMPO01000295.1 GCA_003648625.1 Bacteroidota bacterium | reverse complement strand
CGGGCTTCAGACTCACGCCATGTGGGCCATATGGGTTTTTTGGCAACTCTTTTACACCTTCTTCCTGATGACGGAACAAAGCATTTTGTATTTTCGAAGAAATATTTAAACCATGACCGGAAGAAAGCTGAAACTTGTCAAAGTGGATCCGTGGTTGGAGCCAAGCGAGAAAGATATCGAAGAACGTTATGAACGTTATTTGGCCCGGGCGAAAACTATCGAAAAAGATTTCGGAAGTCTGCAGCAAATCGCTGACGGGTACAAATATTTTGGTATTCATTACGATCCTGACAGGAAAGGATGGGCCTACCGGGAATGGGCACCGCAGGCTAAAGCCCTTTATTTAGTGGGTGATTTTAATGACTGGCAGCAATTCACTCATCCTTTGCAACGTAACGAATTCGGTATCTGGGAGATCTTTCTCGATGAGGCGGAATACAAAGACACGTTTGTTCACGGCAGCAAGATAAAAGTGCTGGTGGACTCTGACAAAGGGCTGCAATACCGCATTCCGGCTTACATCACCCGCGTTATTCAGGATGAAGACACCAAAAACTTCAGCGGGCAGTTGTGGTTTCCGGAGACTTTCGACTGGTCGGGAGATACATATAAACTCAGGCAGGATGAAGAATTGTTTATCTACGAATGTCATGTAGGTATGGCGCAGGAGAAAGAAGGCGTAGGCTCGTACCTGGAGTTTGCCAGAAACGTCTTGCCACGGGCAAAAGAAGGCGGTTACAACGCTATCCAGCTGATGGCTGTTCAGGAGCATCCTTATTATGGATCGTTTGGCTACCATGTATCGAGTTTCTTTGCACCGTCATCGAGGTTCGGAACGCCGGAGGAGCTGAAGCAACTGATAAAAACAGCCCACAAAATGGGGCTGGCCGTCATTCTTGATATTGTCCACTCGCACACGGTAAAAAACACGGTGGAAGGTATTAATGAATTCGACGGATCGGACGCACAGTATTTTCATCCGGGCAGCCGTGGTGAGCATCCGCAGTGGGACTCGAAACTGTTCGATTACGGTAAAGCGGAAGTTTTGCGTTTTCTTTTATCAAATATCAAATACTGGCTGAAAGAGTTCCATTTCGACGGTTTCCGCTTCGATGGAGTGGGTTCGATGATGTATTACCACCATGGTCTGGAAACCATTGATTCGCGCGACAAATATTTCCGGCAGGGTGTGGAATGGGATGCCATCACCTACCTGCAACTGGCCAACCAGCTAACCCATGAGATCTATACGGAAGCCGTAAGTATTGCCGAAGATGTGACCGGCATGCCGGGTCTTACATTTCCGGTAGATGAAGGAGGTTTAGGATTTGATTACCGCCTGGGTATGGGCATCCCCGATTTCTGGATCAGGCTGCTGAAAGAATATAAAGATGAGGACTGGGATCTTTATGAAATGTGGCATGTTCTGAATGACAGATTACCTTATGTAAAAACAGTGGCCTACGCCGAATCGCACGATCAGGCACTGGTAGGTGATAAAACGCTGGCATTCCGTCTGATGGATAAGGAGATGTATTTCCATATGCGTAAAGGAGACCAGAACCTGGTTGTGGAGAGGGGTATGGCGTTACATAAAATGATCCGCCTGTTTACCATTTCGCTGGGAGGGAATGCCTACATGAATTTTATGGGGAATGAGTTTGGTCATCCTGAATGGATAGACTTTCCGCGTGAAGGAAATGACTGGAGCTATAAATACTGCCGCCGGCAGTGGTCGCTGGCGAGTGATCCTGATTTACAGTATCACTATCTAGGTGACTTTGACAAAGCAATGATCCGGGTGATAAAGGAACATAAGATCATGTCGTCACTATTCGGTAACCAACTGAATGTGGATGAGCAAAATAAAACTATTGCTTTTGAGCGGAATAACCTGATCTTTATCTTTAATTTTCATCCATCCAACTCAATACCGGGCTACGAATTCCCTGTGCCCAAAACCGGTGCGTATCGTCTGATATTGAATTCTGATGATCCGGTATTCGGAGGACATGGCAGGATCGACCCGACGGTGACTTATGTGGCTAAAAATACCGGTACGGGTATTAAGATGGCTATTTACAATACAAACCGGACAGCACAAGTGTTTCAAAGAATTGTGTAAAGCAATAAAAATTATAAATTTGCTATCAGCATGCTGTTTATGCCTTAATAATGTAAATTTCAATGAACAACAAGACCCTGAAAAAGGTCATCACATTTTCTGTTTTTTTCATTCTATTTATCTTTCGGTTTGTTATGGGCTTGTCAAAGTTTGCCGGAGATGATGAGCTGCAAATTTATTTGATTGGCTTACAGTCGTTCACAACAAAGATTTACCCGTTTTTCGGTCCTGACGTTGTTTATTCACAAACACAAATTCCAGGAGGTCTTCAGGGATTACTCATTTCCATACCCATTCAATTACTGGGAATTCCTGAAGCACCGTACATACTGTTAAATATTCTGACTTTTGCTGCGCTGGCTTTTTTAGGCTGGTATATTTCCCGCCGAATATCCAATGTGCCTAAATGGTTTATTTATATTTGGATATTGACTTGTCCCTGGGCACTGAATTACTCTACGCATATCGAGAATCCTTCTTATGTTCTTGTGGGTGCCATTTTGTTTTTTATTGCTGTATTTGATCTGGGTCATTTTTACAAAACGAGGCTCTTAAACGATAAATTATCTTTTGCATTTCTTGGATTTTCACTTTTCTGGATAATGCAACTGCATCTGTCATGGGTATTGCTGCCTCCTTACCTGTTATGGCTAATCTGGGTGAATAGAAATGATAAAAAACTCCTGTTGAGAGGTCTCTTATATTTCGTACTGGGTGCGCTTGTGAGTGTGAGTACATTAATCCCGACATTAGTGACATACAACCTGGGCGGATTAGAAAGTAATATAGTTTTTAATACAGGAAACATTAAGAATATTCCGACCATTATATTTCGGTTCTTTTCCTTTGCCAGCTATGAAATTCCCCGTTTTATCGGATATGATACACCATCGAGAATAAGTTACCTCATGGATCAGCCATGGGTTATACCTGTTGTGTTGTTTTTATTGCTCGTTGGTTTTTTTCAGGCAGGTTATTTTATCTATTCGCTTTTTGTAAGAAAAGGTACTTATGAGTGGAATAAAGTGAGGATGTTTACAGTTTATACGCTGCTGTTGATATGCATTTCTTTTTTATTTTCCATCAGCAATCCGGGTTCCCATACTTTCTACCTGAGCTTCCCAATTGCCATATGGTACTCATTTCACACCTATGGTAAATTATTCACCTACCGCATTAAAAAACTGGTTGTGGTCTTCCTTATTTCCGGTATTTTATTTCAGTTGTCTTTGTTCGTTAACCGGTTCCATGAAGAGTCATTATTTGCCCACAGGACGCAGGTG
>QMPO01000294.1 GCA_003648625.1 Bacteroidota bacterium | reverse complement strand
TAAATGACGAAGGTGATGTAGAGGTTAACCTCGGTTACCGCGTCCAATTTAACAATGCTATTGGGCCCTACAAAGGAGGCCTTCGGTTTCACCCCAGTGTTAACCTGAGCATTCTCAAGTTTCTGGGATTTGAACAAATATTTAAAAATGCACTGACAACACTTCCGATGGGTGGGGGCAAAGGTGGTTCCGATTTTAACCCAAAAGGTAAATCTGATAAAGAGATCATGCGCTTCTGCCAGGCATTTATGCTGGAATTGTGGAAACTGATCGGACCAGATACCGACGTGCCTGCCGGTGATATTGGCGTAGGAGGAAAAGAAATCGGTTACCTGTACGGCATGTACAAAAAGCTGCAAGGCGAACATACAGGTGTACTTACAGGCAAAGGACTGGCCTGGGGTGGCAGCCTTATACGTCCTGAAGCTACAGGTTTTGGTGCTGTGTACTTTGCACAGGAAATGCTGAAGACAAAAGGAGAGACCTTCGAAGGTAAAACTGTGGCTGTTTCAGGATTCGGTAACGTTGCCTGGGGTGCCACAAGCAAGATCACCGAACTGGGTGGTAAAGTGGTTACTATTTCAGGCCCGGACGGTTATGTTCACGATCCCGAAGGAATATCAGGCGATAAAATTGACTACCTGCTTGAATTACGTGCTTCGAACCAGGATATTGTAGCGCCGTATGCCGATGAGTTTCCGGAAGCTACGTTCCATGCCGGCAAACGACCATGGGAAGTAAAAGTGGATGTGGCCCTTCCGTGTGCCACACAAAACGAACTGGACGAGAACGATGCGCAGAACCTGATCAATAACGGTTGCCGGTATGTAGCTGAAGGCGCCAACATGCCATCGACACCGGAAGCAGTTCATCTGTTGCAGAAAAACGGCGTATTGTTCGGTCCTGGAAAAGCAGTGAATGCAGGCGGAGTGGCTACCTCAGGACTGGAAATGACCCAGAATGCCGAAAAACTGGCGTGGACCCGTGAAGAAGTGGATGCCAAACTGCACCACATTATGAAAAGCATTCACCAGTCGTGTGTCGATCACGGACGTAATGACAACGGAAGTGTTGACTATGTGAAAGGAGCCAACATTGCCGGTTTCCTCAAAGTGGCCAACGCAATGATTGACCAGGGAATTATTTAAAAAGATCATACATACACTATAAAGCTCTTTCGGTAACGGAAGAGCTTTTTTTGTGCCTTTTTGACCGGGTCCTTCTTAACAAGTTATCAATGCATTATATTTTTATGTAAATTTAATCGCCAATTTACATGGCAATCATCTAAAAAAGATGAGCTGCATCATGTGTGCATATTGGCACTAAAACAAACAAGCATTATGAAAACAACAAAATTATTCTTCACTGTCTTATTGCTGTCGGCAATTACAACAGTTGCCGGTCAAAGCATCATTATCGATCATCACTGTGCAAAGCTGGAACCCATTCCCGTATGGGCACTGGAACAGGCTGCCGAAAGTTTGCACATTGCCTACGGTCATACATCGCATGGCAGCCAGCTGATTACGGGAATGACGGCGCTCGCTGGTCAGGATACATTGCTGACGGGTTACAAAGGCGATTACTACTGCTGGGACTATTACCCGGTTCCCGGAGAGAATGGTTCGTGTATTGATATTGACGATTATTTCAAGCCGGGCGACCTGGGGCATAACGGTGACACGCAGTGGGCAGAAAGCACCCGTGATTACCTCGACAATGATCCCTCAAGCACCGACATCAACGTGGTGATGTGGTCGTGGTGCGGCGGTTGCTCCGACAATACGGTCGAAGGCATCAATATTTATCTGAATACTATGAATCAGCTGGAACTGGATTATCCCGGTATCAGGTTTGTGTACATGACCGGTCACCGCGATATCTGGAGCGATGATACCCTGAAGCGAAACAACCAGTTGATCAGGGATTATTGTGTGGAGAATAACAAAGTTCTTTTTGATTTTGCCGATATTGAAAGCTATGACCCGGACGGTGTATATTACGAGTTTGCCAACGATAACTGCGATTATTACGATGAAGACATGAATAAACTGGGCAACTGGGCGATTGAGTGGCAGGATATGCACGAGGAAGGTGTTGACTGGTACCAATGCAGTCCCGCGCATACCCAGGCTTTAAACGGAAACCTGAAGGCTTATGCTTCGTGGTGGCTGTGGTGCCGGCTGGCCGGCTGGGACGGAACTGTGGGAACTGAAACACCGGATTCAGCAACGGATATCTTAGTGTTCAGCAGGGGTAAGACCATTGTATTAAAAGGGATGCCGCAAGGCCCGATAACAGTTGCTGTTTTTGATGTGTCGGGAAAGAAGGTGTTGTCAAAGAATATGCAGGGTACTACAGATGCTCTTCCGTCCGATCTGAAGACCGGCGTTTACTTTATCCGGGTGCAAACGGACAACGGGAAATACTGCACCCAAAAAGTTATTATTAAGTAATTTTTAGAATCCGAAGGGCAAAAACACTTAAAGCAGGTGAGGGGTTGTTATTTTGTATAGCTTTTCGCCATCACCTGCAGTAGCGAATCAACCGTATGCTGATCGCCTGACATACCGATGCTGGAAACCCAGGTGCCGTACATGGCATTGGGCAATACAAGGAATTTTTTTCCGAAATCATCTGTGTGGCTGAGCATCAGCTGTTCTCTTTCTGAGAAGTTCTCTGCATCATCGTATAAGTCGCCCAGGTTGTCGCCTGCCAGTAAAACGATCTCATAATTTTCAGAAACTTTTTGGCGGCGTGCTACTTTGCTCCGGTCTCCTTCGCGCAACAGGAAATGCTCTTTTGTTGCCTGCGGAAATCCCATCTTCTGCACATTGGCGATGGTGCCTTCTTCCACAAACTTTTTCTTGCGGTTGGTGATGTAAAAGATGTGGAAGCCGAGTGAATCAGCGTGTTGGAGAAACTCCAGCGCACAGGGTACCGGTTCGGCAGCAGCCAGATTACACCATTCAGTCCATGTTTCCGGAGAATAGCCTTTGTTCTCAAGCATCATTCTTGCTTCGTAAGGTGTGTTGTTGAGGATGGTTTCATCGATATCAACCACTACGGCCAGCTGCCTGTTCTCCGGGTCGTTTTCCCTGATCTTCTGCAACCGTTCTTTCCCGATGTTGAATGCCTGACAGGCCAGCGCTTTGTATTCGGCGGCATAATAATTATAAAAGGCAGCCATCAGGATGTTGTATTCGTGGCTTTTATCTGCCTGTTCTTTGTTGTTCGGGACGGAACAGGATGAGAACGTCAGTGATGCCGTTAACAGCACCAGAGCTATAGAAATTTTACGCATCATATTACAGGTTTTTTATCGTTTGTTACCTTGTTCTCTTTTATTTCGCTCCCGTCACCCAACATAATACCCAGGCTGCGGGTAACCGGCCGGCTGTCGAG
>QMPO01000293.1 GCA_003648625.1 Bacteroidota bacterium | reverse complement strand
TTTATCAACACGCAGCAAAAGATTGGCGAAAAGCTGAACCTGTTTACCAAAGTAGATGTGCTCATCTATAACTCCGACCAAAAAGAGCTGCAGGAAGTAATCATCAAAAGCGAGATCCTGCACTCGATAAAAACATTTTGCTGGGGCACGGCAGAAGAATGCAACTTGCGCATCAGAAACATCGAAAAAGAGGAAAAAACAGCCACTATACATGGTATTTACGGAGAAAAAGAGGTGGCTATAACCATTCCTTTCACTGATGACGCCTCCGTAGAAAACGCAATCCACTGCTGGGCTGCCATGTTGTTGCTGGAATACCCGCAGGAAGAGATACAACAACGAATGCCGGAGCTTACGCCGATCGCCATGCGCCTGGAACTCAAAGAGGGAGTCAACAGCTGTACGATCATCAACGATGCTTACAACTCTGATTTTAACTCACTGAGTATTGCCCTCGATTTTCTAAATCAGCAGAACCAGCACCACAAAAAGGTGATTATCCTCTCTGATATTCTGCAAAGCGGAAGGAACGAAGTAGACCTGTATACTGATGTAGCTTCGCTGCTCGAAACAAAAGGCATGGACGAAATCATTGGTATCGGACCTGCCATCAGCAGGCAGAGTGATAAGTTCACTATCAAAAAAACATTTTTTAAAAGCACAGGAGACTTTTTAAGGCAATATCCCTTTGGTAATTTCAACCACCAGTCGATTTTACTGAAAGGTGCCCGTGTGTTTGAGTTTGAACGTATCAGCCGTATTTTACAGCAGAAGTTGCACGAGACAGTGATGGAAATCAATCTGGACGCATTGGTTGCCAATCTGAACTACTACAAATCGCTGACGGCGCCATCTACCAGAATAATGGCAATGGTCAAAGCTTTTTCATATGGCAGCGGTGGATTTGAGATTGCCAATATCCTGCAATTCCATCAGGTAGATTACATGGCGGTAGCTTATGCCGACGAAGGTGTTGAGCTCAGAAAAGCAGGCATTACCACACCCGTTATGGTGATGAGTCCCGAAGAATATGCTTTTGATACTATGATCCGGCACCAGCTGGAACCGGAGATTTTCAGTTTCAGGTCGTTAAAATTGCTGGAAAAGGCAATCAGGCGGAGTGCCATACCGCAAAACAAACCGGTTAAAATTCACCTGAAACTTGATACGGGCATGCACCGGCTCGGTTTTTTGGAACCGGAACTGGATATGTTGATCGCACGTCTCAAAAAAAATTCGCTGATTTACGTACAATCGGTGTTCAGTCACCTGGCCGGCAGTGACAATCCGGAACTGGACGACTTTACGCACGAGCAAATCGACTGCTTCCGGCAAATGAGCAACCAGATCACCGAAGCATTTGATCATGAGATCTACCGGCACATTGTCAACTCGGCCGGCATTGTACGCTTCCCTGAAGCGCATTTCGACATGGTGCGGCCCGGCATTGGTTTGTACGGCATCAGTACACTTGACCAGAACAGGAAAAAACTGCAGCCTGTGGCAGGCCTGCGTTCCGTCATCGCCCAGATAAAAGAAATTAAAAAGGGAGATTCGGTGAGCTACAACCGGAGTTTTATTGCCGGTAAGGACATGAAAGCAGGTATTATCTCCATCGGATATGCTGACGGGCTTCAACGCTCACTGGGGAACCGGCAGGTCCCGTTGTACGTGCATGGCAAGCCAGTGCCTATCATCGGTGATATATGTATGGATATGTGCCTTGTTGACCTGACAGGTGTTGATGCCAAAGAAGGCGATGATGTGATCATTTTCAATGCAAAATACCCTATTGAACGACTTGCCGAGGCAGCACAGACGATTCCCTATGAAATACTCAGCCGTATTTCGCGTCGTGTGAAACGGGTTTATTACCACGAGTAAAACACAATAAAGTCAGAAAAGATTAACTAATGAAGCGTGTTGACAACAAAGGTGTTAAATCGCTTTGGCAGTAACCCTGTATTTAATAGTTACTCTGACCGTTAAACTGATATCGTCCTCACTTGTATTTCCTATTAAACTCACATGATAGGTTTTTTTCTCATTCGCGATCTGCTTTATAATATCCCACTGCCCGTCTTCATTTCCCAATGTTAATACAGTACCAACTGATACCGGAAGGCCCGAGACCGTCCAGCCAGTACTGTTCTTATCAGAGTAAACTGATAATATTGCGCTCAGTAAAAAACTTTTGTTGGTCTCGATGACTTTACCTGATACGGAAATAATATCAATATTCTTTATCTTATCTTTATTCTTTCTGAAATCCGAGTTGTCGTCCGGATTAATTGTGGCATAAGCGCTGAAAGCCCCGTCTATATCCCTGGCAGTATACACTTCCAGATCTGCATCATAGGATGCTTCAAATTCGGTTTCTAATTTGCTACATGAAGTAGCCGACATTACGCCCACTATAAGGAACACAAAAAGATAAATGGAAGCAAATAAACAGATAGTTTTTTTCATAATACTTTAGTTTTAGAGGTTCGTTTACAAATATACGAATTTTGAACAGTGAAATCAAGTGCCTTTTGTAGTAAATTACTACTGTTCTGCCTGTTATGAACAGTAATGACCTAAATGGAAATGTTTATGCTAAAGACGGATGCAGGAAATCGATACCGTTCACATACTTCGAACTTTTTGTCAGGCGATAGGGAAGTTTATTGGAAACGAACGAAGCGGCTTCGCTAAAAGCCTGGTCATATTTAAGCTCTACGATCACATCATCACTTGTGTATTCCTCGGTAAACAGGTTGTTGTTACTTCCGATACCAAAATAAGCCAGTTCATTATCAATAGTCAGGCGGAATTTCCTGTCGAAACTAAGAAAGTACTTTCTGAGGTACCTGTTCAGCAGCGCAGGTTTCATGAAAAGCAGGTTTTCCAGTGCCCACACAGGCAACTCCGAATTTCTGAAAACTTCCAGCAATATTTCACGGTTCAGGCTATCGTCTACGCGGAACGGTTTCAGCCTAAAAGATATCTTATTGCCCAGCATTCCTTCCCTGATCTTGAATTCCAGCACCGGTTTCTCCACAAATCCTTCTTTTTCTCCGTACCATCTTATGCGTGCCTTTTTCCGACTCGACCTGCCCGACACATTGTCAAAATAGAAATCAAATTCGTTGGTGTCGAGGTAAATATTGTTGATGTAGCGCGGGTGAAAAATAGGCGAGAAAGCGGCGGGATGTATTCTGATCTGCTGTTCGACAGCATAATAGTCCATGGCATCGACCATGAACTTACGTTCATATCGGGCTGCTTCTTCGTTAAAAGGAGGAAAAAACATGGATACGCTTTAAAACGATTTGCTTTCTACAAAGGAGATCCGCACACTTTCGCCGTATTTATCCACCAGCTGCCTGAACTCTTCGAGTTTTTCCGGATAAGGCGAATCGACCAG
>QMPO01000292.1 GCA_003648625.1 Bacteroidota bacterium | reverse complement strand
GAAACCATCGGCTTTATCAAAGATTCGTTTTTTGTGCGTATAGCTGTCAAAAGAGTTGGTAAAGTCCTGCTGATGTTGCATGGCAGCAACTTTCAAAACTGGCAGGACAACAGCGGGAAATGGGTTAGAAAATACACGACAGCCACATTGAAAAAAACAGACGGTATGATCGTATTGGGCCAAAATCTTAAATCACTATTCACCAATCACTATTCATCAAATCATATCCACGTGGTGCCCAACGGGGCAGATTTTGAGTTTCCTGAAAAAGAGCAGAAAAACAACAAAAAAATCACCATCCTGTATTTATCCAACCTGTTACCTGCCAAAGGGATAACAGACCTGATCGATGCTTTGGTAATGTTAACCTCAGAAGAAGACTATTTTAAAGTAAATGTAGTAGGCCAGTGGGTGGATGAAGCAACCAAAACATATTGCCTGAACCTGGTTATAAAACATCAGTTGCCGGTTGATTTTAAAGGCCCTTTATATGGTGAAGAAAAATTAAAACAGTTTGCCAACGCAGATGTCTTTGTTTTCCCGCCCCGCGCGCCTGAAGGCCATCCGCTGGTGCTGGTAGAAGCCATGGCAGCGGGATTGCCAATTATCTCGACGGATCAGGGAGCTATTACCGAATCGGTCATTGATGGGAAAAACGGGTTTATTGTTGCATCCGGCAAACCGAAAGAGATTGCAGAAAAACTTGAATGGTTGATGAACAATCCGGAAGAAAGAAAAAGGATGGGGATTAAAAGCCGTGAAATTTATCTGGAAAAGTTTACCCGGAGAAATATGGTAAAAAACTTTGAAAGAGTTTTTAAAACAGTATTGTTAAAAACATGAATAATCTGTTGAAAATAAACTTAATGGGCGATGTAAACCTCGGCTTTATGCTTGAGAATTACAAAAAAGGTGTCTTCGGTAAAATAAGGCAAAAAAGAGTCAATCCTTTGGCGGGGGTGAGCAATCAAATGAACGGCGCTGACATCAATGTTATCAACCTTGAATGTGTATTGTCGGGTACCAGTAACAGACCTCTCCCTTTGTCTGAAGTTATGCGGGCTCCGGCTGAGTTTGTACAAATTCTGAAAGAAAACAATATACATATAGTTAACTTGGCCAACAACCATACGATGGACCACGGTCTGGCAGCTTTTCAGGAGATGAAGACAGCCCTCAACAAGGCCGGGATCGAAACTATCGTTGACAAGAATAAATTCCCCGGGGAAAAAACTTTGATTTATAAGGCAAAAGGAGTTTCAATAGGTTTTCCTGGGTATTACATTGAAGAAACAATCCCGCCCGAAGAATATGATGTATTGATGACAAAAATGAAAGAAGAGCTGGCTTTGTTGAGCCAAAAGTGTGATCATATCATCCTGAGTTTGCACTGGGGCCACGAATTCACCACAAATCCAATGTCATGGCAGATAAATCTGGCTAAAGATCTGATCAGTTCCTTTGATAAACTGGCTGTTATATACGGACAGCATCCGCACCGACTGCATGGGGTTGTTAAATATAAAACCGGTATTATAGCCTCCAGTCTGGGAAACTTTGTTTTTGATGACTTTTTGAAAAAGAACAGGATTACCGGATTATTGCAGGTGCTCATTCAGGATTCCGGCATTTCGCATACGTTATTACCTTGTTTTATCAATAAAAACTACCAGCCGGAGATCAGCGAAAAGTTTACACCTTATATCGATAAATTGAACGGCCAGTTGCATCAGTTTATAACTTCCTCCGGCGAACTGACAGAAGACGCCTGGGATAAAAAATTAATGAAGCAATCAAAACTCGGGCACCAGGTGAACAGGGTAAAAGTACGGGCTGCGTATCTGCGAAATCTGCTGTTTCATTTCAGTGATTTAAAACCTTTAATGAAGCGTTAATATGAAAGATAAATTATTCGGTTGTTACCATTTTATTACCCATTATTAAGCATGTCTATTTATGAGATCCCTGGAAGATAGTTTTTACAAATTACTTTCGACATATAAAAGAGTGCCGGATTGGGCTAAAAGCATTATAGCAGTACCATTTAAAATTTTTCCCCGCACGGTTTATTTGGGAAACCAGTACAAGACATATTATGACGTAATAAAAAAACTGGAATTTGCACCAAAACAAACAGTAGAAGAGTATCAGTGGCAGAAATTAAAAGAACTTTTAAATCATTGTTATAATACCGTTCCGTTTTACAGGGAAAAGTGGAACGAATACGGTATCAATATTAACACAATTCATGATTTTAGTGATTTTAAAAAAACCATTCCTTTACTGACCAAAAAGGAAATTCAAAATAATCCGGAAGCATTTATTTCAAAAGCATATAGTAAAAAGGATATTTTAACAGCCAATACAGGTGGCTCAACAGGAAAGCCGTTAAAACTATTTTATTTAAAGGGGAATTCCAGGGCTGCTGAGTGGGCACATATGCATATGTTGTGGAGCAGGGTCGGGTACAATCCGAAATCCAGATTAGCCAGAATACGGGGAGATTATATCGGTAAAAACCGCACACACTCATATGATCCCTGGCGGAATATGCTCATATTAAGTTCATTTAACATCAACAATGCAACAGCGGAAAGTTATTTTGCATTGATGAAAAAGTATAAAATAGAATTTATTAATGCTTATCCGTCTTCATTATATAATCTGATTCAGGTTTCAGGTCTTTCACACATAAACATTCCAACATTAAAAGCTGTTTTATTGGGGTCGGAGAATGTTTTAGACTATCAGGTAAAGAGAATAAAGGATTTTTTTAATATAGATAAAGTATTCTTTTGGTATGGACATGCAGAATTATGCAATTTAGGTGGAAACTGTGAATATTCAAATGATTATCATTTTTTCCCTTCCTATGGTTATACAGAGTTTTTCAAGACAAATTCAATAAATGATACGGCAATTGAAAATATTGTTGAAATCGTTGGAACGTCTTTTATTAATCCTCTTATGCCGCTGATAAGATATAAAACAGAAGACTATGGAATAGAAAAAAAGACAAATTGTACCTGTGGAAGGAACCATATGTTATTATCAAAAGTGATTGGAAGAGAACAAGAAATTGCGGTCGGTTTTAACAACACGAAAATTACACTTACAGCACTTGTTTTTGGAAGACATCAAAATTATTTAAATCACGTTGTCAATATGCAGATAATTAACACCTCGCCAGGAGAATTATTAGTAAAAGTAATAACTATGACCAGCTTTACCGACCAACATAAAAAAGAAATTATAAATAGCCTTTCTGAAAAAGAAGGTATGCCCTTTAACACGAAAGTGGAAATGGTAGAAACACTTTCAAAAACAAAAAATGGCAAGCATCGTTTTTTAATAAGAGAGTTTTAGACCAGTATATTAACCAAACATCTCATCCCGGAGGGATAGAATGAAACCAAGCTGTGGAATTCATTCCCCGG
>QMPO01000291.1 GCA_003648625.1 Bacteroidota bacterium | reverse complement strand
GGATAACGATCTTGCTCACCAGCGGAATAACACCACCCATCAGAAACGCCGAGCCGGATAGAAGCAACAAGGCAATCAAGAAGATTACACTGTCAGGAACAGCATAAACAACATACAGTTCAGGCAGAAACAAGCGGATAACAAAATAATTTAATAAACTTGTGATGCCGATTCCTCCGATCAAAAAAGCCAGAAGGCGTCCTGTTTTTCCGGTTACGGAAGCCTGTTTCCCCCAATAATACGCTCCGGCACCAAATCCGGCCATAAAAGCCATCAGTACCAGGGTGGAGGCCATAACCGTGGCTCCCAGCACCAGCGACAACATCCGGTTCCAGCTTACTTCATAGATCAGAAAAGTAAAGCCTGCCAGAAAAATGATCAGGTGGATGGTGATAAAACCGGTGTTTTTATTCTGTTGTGTCATGCGGTCAGATCATCGTGGGGTATAAATCCTGTTTCTTTATACCAGAAATCAAAAATAGAATTATTCACCGAAGCAGCAAACTTATCCATGTTGTTATTCGGCGAGTATTGTTAATTTTGCCCCAAATAACAATCCCGATGGAAAACCAGCTTCAGATTTACAACACGCTTACACGCAGGAAAGAGATTTTCGAACCTATCAAGCCGCCACACGTGGGTATGTATGTTTGTGGACCGACTGTATACGGAGACGCGCACCTTGGGCACGCCCGTGCAGCCATTACGTTTGATATTGTATTTAGGTACCTGCTGCACCTCGGGTATAAAGTAAGGTATGTTCGGAATATAACCGACGTAGGACATCTTGAAAATGATACCGATGAATTGGGTGAAGATAAAATTGCCAAAAAAGCCCGGCTGGAAGAACTGGAACCGATGGAAGTGGTACAATATTTTGCCAATCGCTATCATAAAGATATGGAGCGATTGAATGTCTTACCTCCAAGTATTGAACCTACGGCTTCGGGTCACATAATCGAACAAATTGCTTATGTAAAAGAAATACTTGAAAAAGGTTACGGATACGAAAAGGACGGGTCGGTATATTTTGACGTTGTCAAATACAATAAAGATTACAACTACGGGAAGCTTTCGGGAAGGAAAGTGGAAGACCTGCTGGAAAACACACGGGAACTGGCAGGGCAGGAAGACAAGAAAAACAGTTTTGACTTTGCCTTGTGGAAGAAAGCCGATCCAAAACACATTATGCGGTGGCCTTCGCCTTGGAGTGAAGGATATCCGGGCTGGCATATGGAGTGCTCAGCCATGAGTTCCAAATACCTGGGCGACCAGTTTGATATTCACGGTGGCGGGCTCGACCTGCTGTTTCCCCACCACGAATCGGAAATTGCCCAGTCGAATGCTGCCAAAGGCCACGACGCCGTCAAATACTGGATGCATAACAATATGATCACTGTCGACGGACAGAAAATGGGTAAATCACTGAACAACTTCATCACACTGAACGAATTTTTCAGCGGTGAACACAAAGCGCTCGATCGTCCGTATGCCCCGATGACCATCCGGTTTTTTATGTTGCAGGCACATTACCGCAGTACGCTTGATTTTTCGAACGATGCCCTGAAAGCCGCTGAAAAAGGGATGAACAAACTGTTTGAAAGCTACAATTTGCTGGACAAGCTGAAAGTTTCCGGCACCTCTTCAACGGATGTCAGAAAATACGAGCAACTATGTTTCGATGCCTTGAACGATGATTTCAACACACCCATTGTGCTGGCCCATCTGTTCGACCTCTCAAAGGTTATTAACCAGGTAAATTCGGAAAAAGAAACACTTACAAAAGAAGATGTTGATTTTGTTAAAAACCTGATGGGAACCCTATTGTTCAATATACTCGGTCTGCGCGACGACCGCGAAAAAGATGACAGCCAGCTGGTGGAATACCTGATGAAAACCATACTGGATATCAGGCAACAGGCCAAGGAAAACAAAGATTATGCTACAGCTGACAAAATACGCGAAGAGCTGGAAAAATTGAATATCAGGCTGAAAGACAGTAAAGAGGGGACCGGCTGGACGTTTATATAATGATGAATTAGTTAACCAAAGGGTAGTTCTTGTGTTTCTTCATTGATGAAGTTTTTTTACCTTTTTCGTTTAAAGGTACTCCGTCAAGCTCGTTTTCTATCAAAGCCCATAACCTGGCAGGTGGCATTTTTGTATAATCATTTAACCTGTCAGAGAAGATCTGGTCAATATGTTCGAGGTTCCTCATCAATAAAAAACTGTTGCTTTGGTTTCATTTTGTAAGACATATTCTTACATACAAAGGTTGCATTCAGTTTTAAAAATTGACAAATATCAAGAAATAGACATTAAACCTTTGAAAAAGCTTATCATAAACGCTTCCGCATAAGGCATACCCAGGCCCGTGCCGGTTCTTCATCCTCACTTCCAAAATGTGAAGCGCTTAATGAAAGGATCTTGAAATGGTCTTCAACGGCATCTGTAATGTCGCCGGCGCTTAGACGGGGAGGACCTGTATCACGTTCCGGCCCATCGGAGCTTCCTGAAACAGATAGCCATAACCCCTGTGGTTCCAGCAGATCAGCTATTTTTTCAGCAACTTTTTTACGCCCTCTCTTTGTTTTATACGAATGGAAGTAACCCCTGTCAAATATAAATCCGAAAGGTGCTCCGGGAATAGGATCGGTCAGGCAGTCCAGTATGTGAAAGGTGCATTTACCGATCCCTTCGGGTCGGTTGTTTTCAGCCATTCGGATGGCAATATCAGAAACATCACAAGCGGTAACGTCAAAATTTTGTTTGGCAAGCCAGAGCGCATCAATACCTGTTCCACAACCCATCTCAAGCGTTTTACATGGCTTAATCGGCCACTCCTCAACCATCTCAACAAGATTAAAATCGGGATTTTTATGTACCCATGGCATAAATCCTTTCTGATAATGATTTTTAAAACGCTTGATGGTGTTCATAATGTAAAGATTTACAGCATGAAGTCAATTAAAAGCTCCCTGTCGGTTTGCGATAATTTGTGATGCACACCCGACACTTCGTTTTTGTTCATCTGGTTTATGATTTTCTGTCGCTGGTCTTTCCCGATCCCCGCTTCTGACAGTTTGACGGGAGAATGAACGGATTGGAAAAACCGGCGCAATCCGGAGATTGTATCATCGACAGTTTCAACGCCAAACAGGTTTTTCCCCAACTTGATAATACGTTCCGGAATTCGGTCTTTCTGTAACCTTAACCAGGCAATATAGGCGATGCTCAGCGTAGCTCCATGAGGAGTGTCGTACAGCAGCGAAATTTCATGCCCCAGCATGTGCACACCCCAATCGCCATTGGCTTTTCCGTACCGGGTCAGTCCATTCAAAGCAAGAGTGGCATCCAGCATGATGTTGGCGCGTAGTTCTACATCATCTAAATTCTCCAGCAGCATCGGCCCCCATTTCATAGCATCTTTGATGATATCGAAAGT
>QMPO01000290.1 GCA_003648625.1 Bacteroidota bacterium | reverse complement strand
TTCCTTTGAGTTTCTTTGTGGTAAAATAAATGGCTGAACCACAAAGGGTCACAAAGTGCGCACTAAGTTCCGCAAAGTAAATTCGGGTTGATTTGTGATTATTTTAACTTTTGAAACAGCCTCTTTTCTTTCATTTTTTCGGGGACTTCTTACCTGACCAGACTCATCTTTTTAGTAATTGTCAACTCAGATGTACGCAAACGGTAAAAGTAGATACCGTCAGGCAGATTTCCGGCGTTCCAGTTCAGCTTATAATTTCCGGGTGCATAATCGCTGTCGGCCAGTTCGGCAATCACGCGGCCAAGATAATCATACACGGTAACGGTTACATGCGTTTGTTTATTCACTTCGAACGGAATAACCGTTGTATGGTCGAACGGGTTAGGATAATTCTGACTTACAACCACATCTGCATCTGCTGTTACGGGTTCTTCCACCGAAACTATGGCATATGCACAGATATTATCTATAAAAAACTCCTGCCCCCCCACAATCAGGCTTACTATAGGACCTTCGATCGTCACACTCCCGGCATTTCCAACTTTATTCACATGGATGGAAAAGCCTTGTGGAACCACAGCATCTTCCAATTCGCCATAATATATTCCGTCCCCGTTAACTGATAAGTTCTCAAATCCACCGTAATCGGCAAAATCAAAAGTGATCATGTTCAGATAAACATCTGCTATCATAAAATTATATAAAAGGTTGATATTACTCTGTCGCATCGAATTGCCGGTACCTATATCAGGATTCGACATCACTTCTGCCGTACCGAAATAGGTTCCCCCCACTCCATCCACAAAATTCTGCACCGATACCGAGAAGCCATTTTGTGTAAAGATTTCGTCACCCGGACTGTTATATCCTGCCCCGAACATATCACCTTCATTCAGCGTCTCGAAATCGACACAATATGTTTCGAACTCAACATAAGACGTGCAAATATTGTCGATGGCAAACTCCTGGCCTCCGATAAGTAATTCCGTAATTGGTGCCTGCCCCATTATGGTGGCCCGCTGATACGTTCCCATGTCAGAAATAAACAGATTGTAGCCTGCCGGCATGGCAGCAATTCCTAACTCACCGACAAATACCGGCTCACCATTTACCGAAATGTTTTCATAGCCTCCCTCGTCGGTAAAATCAAATGTTATCTGGTTAGGCGTTTGGCTAAGGCCGGTAAAATCGAACCGCAGGTTAATGTTGCTGGTCCACATGGCCTGGTCCGAGCCAAAAGAAGAAGTTCCGTCAATAACCGTACAGGTTCCAAAAGTGCCTCCGCTTGTCCAATTGAAATACTCTACGCTCACGGGTATATCATTTTCGGTAAAGATCACATCTCCTATTCCGTTGTATCCGGCACCGTAATGCGCACCCAATGGTAATAATTCAAAGTCCACACAATCCGAAGGATCCTCCACCAGTTCAGCACAAACATTATCAAGAGTAAACTCCTGCCCTCCGATTAAAAGTTTAGTTACCGGACCTGTAAGAACTCCTTTCTTATAAGTCCCCACGTCAATAATTGTCATGTAAACACCCGGAGCAATGAGCGTATCGAAAAGCTCACCGGCATGGATCGGAGAACCATTTACAGAAACATTTTCGTTCCCTCCCTGGTCAAGAAAATCGAATGTTACCCGGTTAGGAACATAACCGATACCCGCAAAATCAAACAACAGGTTGATGTTGCTGATACTCATATCCTGACCTGAATTAATACCACCTGAACCATCGGCTACATGACAAAGTCCAAATGTACTGCCACCGTTAGTCCGGTAAAAATCCTCCACTGCAACAGAACTATCACTCTCTGTGTAGATTACATCTCCCGGCGAGTTAATTCCGGTACCATACTCCTGCCCCAGTGTGAGCGATTCAAAATCGACACAATTTTGCGATAGAGCAACCAAAGGAAGAAATACGACAATCAGTAACAAAGTTGTAAGTTGTTTTTTCATAATAAAAGTTTTTTAGTTAACACAAAGCGTTTAGTTACAAGGCCGTAAGATACAAAATTTATGCAGCCATAACAAGTTTAAGGGAGATAACAAAAGAAATAATACTACATCCAGCCTCGGGAAGGCAGGGTTGCAAAAACTGTTAGTTACACGAGTATCTTAGCTAAGATAATATACAAGCAGGCATATAGTCCGGTTAATTACCAATAGTTGCCACAACCTTTTTCTCTGCTCTCTTTTTAGAACCAGCAACATCTCCAGGCCACAATACGTTTCGGTGCATTATTCTGCGTGTTCTGTAAAATAATCCCATAAAGCATCCTGTGGCGGGCGGGCTGTAATGGTCAGCGGTTCCTTCGTAACAGGATGTACAAATGAAACAGAGCGGGCATGTAAACTGATGGAGGCATCTTTGTTGCTCCTTGCGAATCCGTATTTCAGGTCACCTTTAATGGGACAACCGATAGCTGAAAGCTGCACCCTTATCTGGTGGTGTCGCCCGGTCATCAGATTGACTTCGAGCAGGCAATAGTCTTTGCTTTTAGATATAATCCGGTATTTCAGAACGGCTTCTTTGGATCCCTTTTTTTCTGCAGGATAGGCAAACGATTTGTTTTTCCGTTCATTCCTGACCAGAAAATGGTGTAGTTCCGCTTCGGAATGTTCCGGCACATTTTTCACTATGGCCCAGTAAATTTTTTCGATCTTCCGATCTTTCACCAGTTTATTCATCCGGGTTAACGCTTTGCCGGTGCGGGCGAATACGACAACCCCACTCACCGGCCTGTCGAGCCTGTGAATCACCCCGAGGTAAACATTCCCGGGTTTCCCATATTTTTTCTTGATGTATTGTTTTACGTCTTCACTCAAGGGCACATCTCCGGTTTTGTCGCCCTGCACAATCTCGGAAGGCAGTTTATTGACAACAATAAGGTGGTTATCTTCGTAAAGAATCCTTGCGGAAAGGGGTGGCCTTTTCATGATTGCCATCTTGAGTATTTGAAAAGAAAGCGGTTAATACTGCTCCTTTTCATTCGGAAAATTCAGCGATTTTACATCATCGATATAAGCCAGAAACGAATTGATCATCTGCTCCTGCAAATTGTTATACCGCCTCAGAAAACGCGGCGAGAAATCGGTGTTGATCCCCAGCATATCGTGTATCACCAGCACCTGCCCGTCCACATCCCTGCCCGCGCCAATTCCGATAGTGGGTATTTTTACCGACTTCGTCACTTCGGCAGCCAGCTTGGCCGGTATCTTTTCCAGTACGATACCGAAACAGCCAACTTCTTCCAGTGTTTTGGCATCTCTTTTCAGTTTGTCAGCTTCTCTGTTATCAGTTGCGCGTACCACGTACGTTCCGAATTTATTGATCGATTGCGGTGTGAGGCCAAGATGACCAAGTACAGGTATTTCGGCAATTAAAATTCGGGTGACCGCTTCCACGATTTCATCGCCACCTTCCAGATTCACTGCATTGGCTCGCGATTCTTTCATAATCCGCATTGCCGTA
>QMPO01000289.1 GCA_003648625.1 Bacteroidota bacterium | reverse complement strand
TCCCCTCCCCGGAGGGGTGCAGGGGTGGGTTCATAAAAAAGATATTTATTTTCTGATTTACAGAATGATAACTTGTAATTATTGTTCGACTTTAAACAACTTCGTATTCAACCTGGAACCAAAAACCAACCATAAACTGAAAAAAACAAAAGAAGCACCGTAAAAAGATGATGAACCAAACATGCTAAAACCGATAATAACGCCTGACAAAGAGAGAAAGACTCCCAACACCGGTTACCCGTATGTTTTCCCGAGGATACACAAAGCTTCGAAATTTTCAGTATTGGAACTATAGATTTCTATGTGTTATTAATTATTTTTTTAACCAATACTTATTAAATTATGAGAAAATCAACCATCATTTCACTGACATTGATCCTTACCGCCGGTTTGCTCTGGCTGAACGGATGTAAAAAAGAAACCGCCGTGCAACAACAAAACAGCACGGTAACCGACAACGAAGCCAACGAGGCCATGTTGCAACACGTTCTAAACTTCAAACAGCGGATGGAATACAGCTACAAGCATCCCGAAATGCGCGACGGCGAGAGTTTCACGGCCCCCGATGCCGTTTACGAACTGGAAGCACTGCTCAACTTCAACTTTTGTTATACCGATATTGAAGTAAACAAAAAGCAGTTTGTCAGTACACAGATCACCATGCCGTTGGACGATATGGGAAAAATAGGCGAAAGCAAACTGGCACAGCTTTATTACGAAGCCATTATCGACAGCATACAGGCGCGTATGCTGAGCATTACAGGCTACGACAACATGAAACTGCTGCTGGTTGACCTCCGGCAAACCGGCACAGCCGATAACGGCGATGCCATTGTAAGCATCGGTGCACTGGTGGGGAATGAGGGGAATGTTGTGCTACATAATGATAGCTGGTGGTATGGAAAGCTAAAAGGCAATTGCAGTTTTGAATATCCGGGTACTGATGCGGCAAAACAACTTGAAGTAAGAGTTTCAAATGCAAAAATACCTGAGCCGCCAGAGGGATGCAGATGGTGGTATAATAACGTTGACACGCTTTTACTAAATCCATTAGATTATCAGATTGATTCTACACCTGATAATTATGAAGATTATGCTATTTACTATGCCTCAGATGATATTGAAGACGGACTTACTTTTGAAGTAAAATGTTTATCTCTTGTAGAAATGACATTTTATGAGAATGAATATATTGAAATAGCTACAGATATCGAAATTCAATATAGTAAAGATTTTGCGGCTTGTATCATCGATGGGAATAATTACAGTAATAATAATGTTATCTATATACAGCATGATTATCAAATTATAATCGGCCTCAGGTTTTTAACATGTCTGGATGGTGATGATATTTTGGCCTATTAAATAACCTTATCAACAAATCTTAAAGGAAACCGGATATGAATAAAACATCTCTGTTTTTTCTTCTTATTGTGAGTTTTTATTCGATGTACGGCCAACAACAGTCAGGCTTTGTAATTGATATTAACGATACTGTTTATGAACAAGGGCCTACAAATTTTATTCAGAACAAACATGGAGGTTATGTTGGTGCCGTAAATAAAAACTGGATTGGATGTGATGTTTATAGCATAACAGCCGAAGGAGACACAATGAGTGTAAGCATAACAAAACCGGACACGTCTATGTGGTTTGGTGAGATAATTAATGTAAAAGCTAATAACTACGATTATTTATTGAATGGTTTTGGTAAACATTCCGAAGGAACGATGACACATCCATTTACAATATTTTACGCGCTTGACAGTAATTTGCAGATTGTTTGGGAAAAGATATACAATTTTAATTTTTTTTATTCTGCACCTTATTCAAGAGTAATACAATTAAAAGACAGCAACTTTCTATATGTTTGTTCGCCACATATGAACGAATATATGTTTTTGTTTAAAATGTCTCTTAATGGTGACAGTATGAATTATAGATTATATGACGGAGACAGTGCCGGACAAATAATGAGTATTACATACAACGTTGATTCAACAAATCTATTGCTACACACGATGTATGCGTACTACGATCCACTTGGCCCTCAATCCGAATGTATGGTTTTGGACGAAGATTGGAATCAAACGGAGGTGTGGTTTTATCCCCGATGGTTGAGAAATCCATACACCGCCTTGTTATTGCCTGATGGAAACATACTGAATGGAGCAACCTTTAAAAATGCTTATAATGGCATGATAACAGCTTATAAAATGAAAGCAGACTCAACGTTTGAGCCGCTTAGAATTAATAAACTTACAGATCCGGATACAAATACACAAGCAGCAGCAAATATTTCGATTGATTACAAAATCAACGGACAGTATTTTATTGGCGGCGCTATAAATATCAGATATATTGATGAGGATGTGCCAAGTTGGTTTTACGTTGCCATGTTAAATGACACTTTAGGTGTTGAATACGAGAAATATATTGGAGGTGATGCTTACTATTGGCTTTTTTCGGTAACAGCAACTACTGATGGTGGCGTTTTATTAGTCGGTACAAGGCATGAATTTGGTGCTGATGAATACCACAGAGGTGTTCGTATCATAAAACTTGACAGTATTACAGACATTGTTCATGTTAGCGAAAAACAAATTCCTGTGTATGATATAATTGTTTACCCGAATCCCGGTAATAACGTATTATACGTGCGAACAGCTTTAAAAAATTGTTCATTTTTAATGTATAGCAGTAACGGAAAACTGCTTATTGAGGAATCATTGGATAATTTGGTAACAAATATTCGAACTAACAAATTAAAAAGAGGTACATATATCTACAAAGTAATTCAAAATAATACTGTTATTAATACAGGAAAATGGATAAAAATAAAAAATTAATTAGTATGAAAAATAAAATCACATTACTTGCAATCTTGTTTTTAGTAGCAACTATTGGTTATTCGCAGAGTTGTACAAATTGCATAAATACAGAGTCAAATGGCTACGCCGCGAGCGCCATAGGTTATAGAACCAAGGCAAATGCAAATTATTCGTTTGCGTCAGGTTATTATTCAGAAGCGCAGGGCGTTCGGTCATTTGCGTTTGGCACATATGCTATGGCAACGGAAGTTGAGTCAGTAGCTATCGGGTCATTTGTAAATTCGAATGCAGAGGGGGCCTTTACGATAGGAAGTTTACTTGAAGTAAGTCCGAATAGCTCATCTGCTATGGTAATTGGTTGTGGCGTTGACCAAAATTTAAAATTGAAAAATAATTTGCCTAATACTTTAATGATTGGATTTAATAGTATAAAACCTACGTTGTTTATCAGCCCTTCACCAACTGCACCAGGTTATTATAAAACCGGCCGCATCGGCATAGGTAACGTAACCTCACCCCAAGCCAAACTCCACCTCCGCGCCGATGCCGGTGAAGAGGCGGCGGTGTTTATTGAGCCGCATACGTGGGAGCCGAGAGCGAGGGCAAATTTATGGCTCGGCAATATGTATCACGGCGTAAGTGCGGAGTTTGACAATGGCCTGGTATTTCATACG
>QMPO01000288.1 GCA_003648625.1 Bacteroidota bacterium | reverse complement strand
CAAACACGGGTATAGGCATGATAGTAAACAATTCCGGTACGGATGCCAATGAAATATACCGTAACTGGTTTTCAGGCCTCGAATTGGGTGTGTCAGCGCAAAAGATAAATCGCCTTTCCGGAGCACTATGGCCAATTCAAGGACTACAGTTGCGTTGCAACGATTTTGAAAATTGCCGGGCAGATATACTGATACCAGCTGAAGACTCTCCGGGCCCTTCGGACATCAGCGGCATCTCGCCCTGGCAAGGTGCCAAAAGCAATAATCCCGAAGACATGGCCGGCAACCTGTTCTATATACCAAATCAAACACCCGATGACGATTACGACGACATTAATAACCAGCTTGGACATATTACTTATTTCTTTCCGTTTAACAACAACAATAATAGGGTCAAGCCAGTAGATTATACCCACAGTTCAGTTACGCTTTACCCTATTACATTAAATACGCAATGGACATATGAAAACGGCTGTCCCTCTTCAACAGAATCCGATGGGAACAGCGGATCTACAACCGGTGAACTAAAAAGCCAGCTGGCACAATACGGCCAGCAGGCAGACTCTGTCGAAAACCTGCTAACACTGCTTGTTGACGGTGGCAACACCGAAGCCGTGCAAAGCGAAGTGGACAACAGTTCACCGCCGGAAACCATGGAAGTATATAACCAACTGATGAGCGAATCGCCCTATTTGTCAGACACGGTGGTGAGTACCGCCATCGAGAAAGAAGATGTACTTCCTGCAGTGATGATGCGCGACATTATGGTGGCCAATCCTCACACCGCCAAATCGGATCACCTGTTAAACAAACTTGGTGAACGCAATAACCCGTTACCCGATTACATGATCGGACAGATTTTGCAGGGCCGCAGTATCTTATCTTTGAAAGAAGAAACCGAATCGCGTTGGGAACGTTTTACACAACAGAAGTCCAAAGCTTTCAGAGCTCTGGTCAGGTATTATCTGAACGATACTGCCTCTTCGGACAGTTTGCAAGCACTGCTCGTTGCGGACAGCGATTTAAAAAGCAGTTATACGCTTTCGTTTCTATACCTGGAACAACACATGTTTGATGAAGGACTTACCGTATTGAACGACATCCCGATTCAATTCAATCTCTCGCCGGAACAGGAAGCAACACTGGAACACACAACCGGTTATTTCAACATGCTTGCATCGCTAATACAACAGGGCAAAAGCCCGTTAGAAACCGACAGTACGCAAACAGCCCTGTTGCACGAACTTGAAACGGCTAATACCGGACAGGTGAGCGCTTATGCCCGCAGCATACTGAAAGCACTGAATCAAACCGATTACACAGAACCGGTTTACGTTCCCGATGCCGACAGGTCGGAACACGCCGAAAACGAATATGAACAATTACTTAATAAGGTTGCGGAAGCACCCCGTGTGTTGACAATACAACCTAACCCCGCCAAAGATTACATTATTGTGGGGTATGACTTTGTAGAACAAACCCATGCCGAAATAACAATTACCTCTATGAAGAATGAAAACAAATTCTCCAAAAACGTGAACGGCCTAAAAGACCAGTTTACGGTGGACACACGGGATTGGACACCGGGTATTTACATAGCAACGGTTATAATAAACGATCAGGAACGGGAGAGCGTTAAGTTTTCCGTGGTACAATAAACATCGGTTGAAGGTTGTATCTCCTATATGGGGATATAACCTTTTACTAATTGATTAAAATAAAAAAACATGAAGACATTCATAATAACACTCAGTTACCTGCTGTTATCAGCAACAATTCTTGCTCAAAAAACAGAAGTTTATTTCGGAGTTCCGAACCGTATGGATTATGTATCGGATATAATGAAAATTTATGATAACGGTTATTATATTACGGGAGGGTTTGTTGATAGTACAGGCCTTAATAAAGGGTGGAATATAAAAACGAATGTAAATTTAGAATTACTTTATGCCAAAAAATACGAACATCCGAATGGCGATATAGCATTTCATTGTTCAGCCAGTGACACTTCAGGCAACATTTATTCTGCAGGACAAACAGATTATCCTGACATATGGCCTGTTATAACCAAAACTAATACCTGTAGCGAAAAACAATGGTGTAAAATTCTGGATTATAGTTATGACGGTTTTGATTACGGCGCGGGGCTTGATATATTGATCAATGAAAGCAATGAAATAATTGTACTTGTCTTGATGGTAGATATCCCTTCCGCTATGGAACAAATACATCTAATAGCATTAAATGAGGAGGGGGACCTGCTTTGGCGAAAACCGTACGCCTCAAAATACGATCATCCGTTAATTGATAATGCAGCCGGATATCATGTTTCCGAGATAGGTGGCGAGTATTACATCTCCGGTTATTGTTACTACCCCTACCCCAACGATCCCGACCATTTGTTCCTGCGTCCCCTGTTCATTGGTATCGATAGCGCATTTAATGAAAAATGGATTTTGCCTTTTGCCCGCTTGGATTCAGTTTACGGAGATGCGTATAATACTATTGCCATAAACAATTCCATGTTAATGGGAGTTGGTATCAGAAGAGCATACAATTCAAATAATGAAGATAATGCGTTATTAATGTTTTATAATAAAAATGGAAAAGAATTAGGATATACAAATATTGAAAATGATCAATTAGGGTCTGATGTTCACAGCAGTGTTATTCGTGTCATAGAAAGAATAAACGACACAATGTTTATCACCGGTTCTTCTTTTGGCCCCGATTATGCCGAAAATCCAGCAGGAGAATTTATTATTGACACTTCGGGCAATATATACAATTCTGAAATAAGAGAAAATACAGTATCTATAAGTTTAACAAAAACTTTTGATACTAATTATGTATTTGCCACAAATTACAAAACTACACCAACAAAATGGGACATTTACGTTTATAAAATAGACGAGAACCTGCAGGATGTACCGTTCGACAGTTTGGCACACAACTACGACACACTTTGCCCAGGAGGCATACAGTCGGGCACGATAGACTTAACTGATTGTTTTTTATGGACAAATGTCAACGAAACACCTTCGCCGGAAGCTTATTACGCCTCGCTTAAAAAAATTCCTGTTAAAGCATATCCCAATCCTGTAACGGGAGGAAGAATCTCATTTGAATATCAAAATACGCAGCATCACACCGATATTTTGCTGAAATGTTTTGATGTACTGGGTCATGAAATGCATAGCGAAAGCATTTATCGCGGTCAAAGCGGCAATTCGGTAAATGTAAACAACTGGCCGTCTGGCGTATATCTTGCCATCATTTTTTCTTCCGGAAAACCGGCAGGAAAATGTACGTTTGTAGTGAGATAAGAGATTTGTATTACTTTTTAATTGTAAACACGCTTTTGCCTTCCTGGTAATTCTTCACCCCTTTATCGAGAAAATCCACAAAAGCATCCACATCCAGGTCGTAGGCGCGGGGTTGTGCCAGCACCTCATCATCATGGCCTAATAAAACATAAAACGGCTGGGCATTCACGCCGAATTTAGTGATCTGAAAATCGGCATAT
>QMPO01000287.1 GCA_003648625.1 Bacteroidota bacterium | reverse complement strand
TCGTTTACAGGAAAGATCCCGGTGCAACATCATACGACTCTATAGGGCGCACATATATCCCGGTTTATCGTGATACCGGCCTGGTAAACAATGAACAATATTGTTACTACATCAAAGCCTTTGGCCACTACTCGCTGCCGGGATTGATTGATCCGCTGATCAATTTCTCGCAACTCACTTGTGCTACACCTGTCGATAACGTGCCTCCCTGCACACCCATGCTCTGGGAAGAAACATTGTGTGATGAGAACACCAACCTGCTGAAAATGATTATCCCTGTCGACACATGCGCTTACTACCAGAATTGTTTTCTATGCGACAAATGTGATTGTGATGCTGAAAAATATTACATCTACTATGCACAGACTCTTTCCGACGAATTGCAGTTGATCGATTCCGTTGATTATATTTTTAACGATACGGTTTATTATTACCACGAAAATCTGGAAGCAGTTGTGGGATGTTATACGGTTACTGCCGTTGACTCGCTGGGTAACGAAAGCGCGATGAGCAACAAAATATGTATCGACTACGATGAATGTCCCGCTTATGGAATACCAAATGTGTTTACACCCAACGGCGACGGGTTTAACGATTACCTTCTTCCTTATTCATCTGCCAATGTGGACCATATCGACCTGAAAATTTTTAACCGGTGGGGAAAGATCATGTACGAAACCGATGATCCGGAGATTAACTGGGACGGTAAAAACCAGAACAACAACCAGGATTGTCCGGCCGCGCCATACTTTTATGTGTGCGATGTGTACATCATTACCATCGAAGGGTTGAAAAAGATCAACCTGCAGGGATCGGTGACTATCGTCAGGGGCAACAATTAAAAAAGCCGCCCTTCCGGGCAGCTTTCTATAAGATATTTACGAATTCTTAAAAATTAAATTTATCAATCAGGTCCACAACGCGGGCTGAATAGCCCCACTCGTTGTCGTACCACGAAAGCACTTTTACTGTTTTTCCCTGTACCATCAGCGCACTGGCATCGTATATGGAAGAGTGGTCGTTATGAATGATATCTACAGATACTATCGGATCTTCGGTGTACTCCAGGATGCCCTTCATAGGCCCTTCGGCTGCTTCTTTCATAGCCGAATTGATCTCGTCTTTCGAAGCTTCTACTTTCAGGTTTACAACCAGGTCAACAAGTGAGCCTGTCGGTGTTGGAATACGAATAGCCATCCCGTCCAGTTTGCCGCTCAGATCAGGAATGATCTTGCCAACAGCTTTAGCCGCACCTGTGGTTGTGGGTATTTGCGAAACAGCTGCCGAACGGGCTCTTCTGAGGTCGGCATGAGGAGCATCCAGTATCCGCTGATCATTTGTGTACGCATGTATGGTTGTCATCAGGCCGTTTTCAATACCAAACCTGTCATTCAGCACCTTGGCCACGGGCGCCAGACAGTTTGTTGTACATGAGGCATTGGATACACACTCGTCTTCGTCACGTAACTCGTTATCATTCACACCCAAAACGATCATCCGGTCGATTTCATCTTTGGCCGGAACTGTCAAAACTACTTTTTTGGCGCCGTTTTTCAGGTGATCGCCATAGCCGCCTTTATTGCTTTCCTTAACCCGGAAAATGCCGGTTGATTCAACCACTACATCCGGTGTTTCTGCCCATTTAATATTAATAGGTGATCTTTCGGCGGTTACAGGTACCTTCCTGCCATTTATAATCAGGTTGTTGGTATCGTGAGTTACCGTTCCATTGAATTTACCCTGTGTTGAGTCGTATTTGAGTAAATGTGCCAGTGTCTTGGTGTCGGTCAGGTCGTTTATACCGACAACCTCCATATTATTTCTTTCTTCAATGATCTTAAACACGTTTCTTCCGATGCGTCCGAAACCGTTAATTCCAATTTTAATCTTTGTCATTTTCTATCATTTTATAAATTAAACTTCGTTGATTCCTATTGACTGAGATGCTTAATCCTTTATCTTTGTTTCTCAGCTTTTAAAGCCAGACAAAGGTAATTATAATAATTATCGGGAAACAGCATATTCAGCGATAGATGGAAGAAAAATTTGTATCGAAAGCACTCGAAGCCAACCTTGCCGAAACACGCTATAAGGACATTAAAATACCTCCTGAACATCAGGCATTTATAAATCTGTCGAAAAAGTATTACGGAATAAATAAACGCGCAAACGATTGCATTATTGAATTTCATCATCCGTTTTCCAATAAAAAATTTGTTACGGAGGAGCTCCGAAATATCCTGTTAACGGATTTCTGGTTTTATACGGGCCTTGATAACGTTGATGAAGCCCTCACCGTGCCCGTCCGGCTTATGGATGATTTGTTACTTTCGTCTGATATCCCTGAGCTGAAGGTGATGATCATCAGGACCCTTTTTGAATTCACTTTTAAACTTTCCTCTGAAGAACAAGACCACTCCACGCTGATTCATACTGTTCTGAATACGCTGATAAAAGGATTCGAATCCGATCCGAGAAGTTTTATCATGGCGTCAAAATATATGAAAAGATATCTGGCCGTTATAGCTGAGCTCCCGGAATTAAAAGAAACTATATTTAAGTTTACATTAGCTGTGTATGTTGAAAACATTCACTTTTGGGAAAACACCTCAGAAATTGACGGTTGGCTGAAACAGGAAAATGATATTTTTAAGGGAGACAGCTCTTCCCTCTTAAAAACAGTCGGTCACAAATGGTTTGCACGGCTTTCCAAACAAATTAAAAACATCGACAAATGGCAGGATCTTGTTGAAAAGATCCCTGACTATGACCAGATAGCAGAACGATTTGCCGATTCGGCAGATTTGCTGTCTTCTTTTATCGAAAAGTTCCATTACATCTTTTACCTGATGCAAATGGAAGGTATGCAGGCACACCGCGAGCGACTGATCTGGAAGCTGAACAAAATGCTCAGTCAAACCATTGACGAACTGGAAAATGAGCAGATCAGATCGTTTATTGAAACTGTATTCCGATTCGCACAGGAACTGCGGGCGGAACACGGCTCTTCAATTCTGGATATGTTTCTTACCATCGGTAAAAAAACCATCGATCTTAAAAAGGAAGCTAAAGCTGATCTGGTAAGTTATTACGAAAACAAATTGATCGACTTTGGTTTTGAAACGCCGGGCATGGTGTATGTGAACGAAGACTGGCAATTATCGGTCAATGAAAACCATATCAAAAACATCAGGGTCTGGCTTGATCTGATCGAATACTCGGAGATGGAAATGGAAAAATTGCTGAGCGCTTTAATTGTCAACCTGCGCATCGGGGGTATTTTTATCAGCGACACAGATCTTTTCCAGAGGGAGATAACCAAAATCCTGAATTCCAATATTGCCCCGTTTTATAAAAAAGTAAAACAGCTTACAAGGATCTTTCCTGTTTATTTCAACGAAATAGGTGCCGAAGGCGATATACGGAAAGTAACCACGACGATAGACGAAGTTTATCACCGGGAAGACAAACTGGTGCACTTTTTACGCAAACAGGTACACACCGAAAGCAACAACACGCTTATTGAACTGACGCTGAAAG
>QMPO01000286.1 GCA_003648625.1 Bacteroidota bacterium | reverse complement strand
TGATCTGATGATGAATAAAAACCACGATTACGATGAAGCGTGGCGGAATATGCGCGTGTCTTCTCTGGATGATATTATTCTGATGAAACTCCTGCGTATCAAACAGATTGAAGAAAACGAAGGGAAAACAGTTGTTTCGGAAGGCTTGGAAGCCAATTATTTCGATATCATTAATTATGCTGTGTTTGCCCTTATAAAATTAATCATCGAAAAAGAAGATGAATAAGATAAAAGTTGAAAAGGAACCCCTGTTTATTAGGATCGTCAGGATGGTACTCGGCCTGGTTTTTATCTTTTCCTCTTTCGGAAAAGGTGTCGATCCGTTAGGAACTGCTTACCGGGTGGAAGATTACCTGATTGCTTACGGCATGGAATGGCTTTATCCTCTGGCGTTTACACTCGCGGTTTTGCTTATTACTGTTGAGTTTTTGATCGGGGTGGCCTTGCTGCTCAAGTTGCAAAAGAAAGTAGTTGCCTGGGGTGTACTGCTCATCATGTTATTCTTCACTGTGGTCACCTATTTCGATGCACGGTATAACCTTGTACCTGATTGTGGCTGCTTCGGCGATGCTTTGAAACTATCCAATTGGGTTACTTTTTACAAAAACATCGTACTCGTTGTCTTAGCATTCATAGTTTTCTTTGGACAAAAGAAGATAACGGTAAAAATGCCCGGCTGGTTACAAACTGTATTGTTGTTCCTTTTGGCAGGTGGGTTTGTATGGTTTATTTTTTATAATTACAACCATTTACCTATGCTTGATTTTCGCGACTGGAAGGTGGGAAATAACATGAAAAACAGCGGGGAGGAAAACATCAAAACATACGTAACCTACCGGAATAAGGAAACAGGTGAATTAAAAGAATATTTGTCACCTGAATATCCGTGGAACGATTCGGTATGGATGAAAAACTGGGAGTTTGTGGATCAGAGATTTGATGAGTCGGGTGTGGTTCGAAAGCATACCTTGTTTATTGAAGATGAAGAGGGAAATGATGTAACACAAAGTATTATCGAAAATCCTGATTACCAGCTTATGCTGACCACGTATGACCTTGGCAAAGCCAATGGAGGCGGGATGATCAAAGCATCAGAGTTGTATCATTCGCTGGACAGTGACGATATTTCGTTTGTCTTGCTCAGCAGTTCAGCTAAAGAGCTCGTTGATAAATATAAAAAGGTGTATTCTATTGATTACGAAGTTTACTATGCCGATGATATTGAGTTAAAAGCGATGATACGATCAAATCCGGGACTGGTGCTGTTGCATGACGGTACGGTGCTTAAAAAATGGCATTACAATGATTTCCCCGATAAAATAGAATTAAAAAGAGTCCTCACTGACGCACTGTCTGAATGATCAGGTTTCTTGTAAAACGGCTGTTATATGGCATCCTCGTTTTATGGGGAGTAATCACCGTTGTGTTCTTTTTATTCAATATTCTTCCGGGCGATCCGGCTCAGATGCTGATGGGGCAGCGCTCCGATGTATCTTCGATAGAAGCTATAAAAAAGGACCTTGGGCTGGACAAACCGCTGACCGTACAATACCTTAATTTTTTGAATGATATTTCATTTGTATCGTTTCATAATGCTTCGGATAAAAACAGTTTCTGGTATTTGAACCCGGAGAAATACAAACATGCGACTACCTTATTACAACTGGGGAATACAGCGGTAGTAATTAAAGAACCGTATTTAAGAAAGTCGTACCAAAGCAAACGTGATGTAACCAGCATCATTGGTGAGGCTTTTCCAAAGACGCTGCTGCTGGCAACGGCATCTATTGTCATTGCCATGCTGATCGGTGTTTTTCTGGGAGTTTTTTCTGCCTTATACAAAGATAGCTGGCTCGACAGGATATTGCTTATCTTCTCTTCATTAGGTATGTCAGTTCCATCTTTTTTTGCTGCCATTATTATTGCCTGGCTGTTTGCTTTTGTGCTGGCAGATTATACAGGCTTGGAAATGTTTGGAAGTTTGTATTCGGTGGACGATTACACCGGTGAAGTTTACCTGAACCTGAAAAATCTGATTCTTCCTGCAATTACCTTGGGCATCAGGCCGCTGGCAATTGTAGTGAGCCTCACGCGCAGTTCATTGCTGGATGTACTTTCGCAGGATTACATTCGTACAGCATATGCCAAAGGCCTGAGCAAACGAAAAGTGATCATAAAACATGCACTGAAGAATGCCCTGAATCCTGTGCTCACGGCTATTACGGGATGGTTCGCCTCACTGATGGCAGGAGCCGTGTTTGTGGAATATGTGTTCGACTGGAAAGGGATCGGGGTGGTTATTGTTGACGCCCTTGATCAGTACGACCTGCCGGTGATCATGGGCTCGGTATTGTTTATTTCCGTCATATTGATCGTTGTAAACATTCTGGTTGATCTGATGTACACCGTACTTGATCCGCGTGTGAGGTTGTCGTGATATGCTCTCTGTACATTGGTTGTTAACTTGCGTTCACCGTACGAAATATATCTTTAATTTTGAATTCTATCTATAACATAAATTTTTAGCAGATGAGAACACAGATTGTTGCCGGAAACTGGAAGATGAACAAATCTTTTTCCGAAGCGGAAGAGTTAATAGGAACTATTGCTTCGGAACTGGAAGACAGACAATTAAAATGCGAGGTTGTGCTTTGTCCGCCTGCTCTGTATCTTGAGATGGCTTCCGATTATGCTGATGAGTCGGACTTTTTTGTAGGAGCACAGAATGTGAGTGAGCACGACGAAGGAGCGTTTACCGGTGAAATATCAGCGGCAATGCTTAATTCGGTGGATGTGGATTTTTGTATTGTAGGTCACAGCGAGCGCAGAAAATATTTCCACGAAGACAACTACCTGCTTGCCAATAAAGTAAATAAATTACTGGATCACGAAATCATCCCGATCTATTGTTGTGGTGAACTGCTGGCAGAAAGGGAAAAGAACATACATTTTGATATTGTGGAGCAGCAAATCAAAGAGGGCTTATTCCATTTGTCGGAAGATGAGTTTTCCAACATAGTAGTGGCATACGAACCGGTATGGGCCATCGGCACCGGCGTTACGGCAACTCCGGAACAGGCACAGGAAATGCATGCGTTCATCAGAAATGTAATTAATGGAAAATATGGCGAAGAAGCAGCGGAAAATACGACCATCCTTTATGGTGGAAGCTGCAATGCCGCCAATGCAAAGGAATTGTTTTCCCAGGCAGATGTCGATGGGGGATTGATTGGAGGAGCTTCACTGAAGGCCGAAGATTTCTTAACTATTGCCAACAGTTTTTAGCTGATATGGATTATACGGAATTGATTTGCAAGATACCTGCTGGCGATGAAGAGCTTGACATTTTGATCGCTGAACTTGCTGCGCTTGGTTTTGAAAGTTTTACCGAAGAAGAAAATCGTTTGCTGGCATATATTCCGGAAAAAGACTTTTCGGATCAGCTGCTAAAAGAGAGCGATTACCTTCTGGAACATCTGGAAGTGCTGGCTGTCAATTCAATTAAAGAACAAAACTGGAATGCTGTCTGGGAAAGTAATTACGA
>QMPO01000285.1 GCA_003648625.1 Bacteroidota bacterium | reverse complement strand
TCCCCATCCAGCAAATATCTATAATATTCAATCATAAGATCTGAGCCGCTTCTATCCTGCACTTCCCATAAAGTCATAACTATAGTCGGTACACCGGCATAAATAAAACCACGGGCAAGGCTCATAATACCCTCACCCGTACGCAGCATACCGGTTCCGGTATTACAGGCACTTAAGGTTACCATTGCTGCATTAAGATCCAGATCGTACACTTCATAAGTGTTAAGCATATTGGAAGCTGTATCCGAAGCAGACCGGGAAAACACCAGCTTTGAATACATGGGTAAAGTATCATTGATCAGCGTATGCATGGCCAGGTGCAACACATTGAATTTTTTTGCATTTTTAAGAAAATTTGATTTTGTGGCTCTTTCTTTTATAAGCACTTTACCACCCCACATATCTTTTACGCGCACTGCCTCCTGCTCAGCATTTGGCAGATTAACCAGGTGGAAGTCTCTTAAAGACGAATCAGTTCCTGTTATTTTTTCATACTCAGGTGCGAAAGCAATCAATTCATCATTTGATTTACGATCCTTTATAAAATACGGATTGTATTTTAAGGTAGAAGAATAAGAATAGGACACCGGAAATTCCTTTAACAAATAGGGCATCGTCTTAAAATCTAGTTTTTCAGGATCTTTTGAATTTTTGGTGAGAATTTCGAACGGAAAATACCCCAAAACTCCATCCGGAATGATAATTAATTTTTTGGACTGCACATGCTTATAAACGGGCTCAAGTAAAGCAGACCACAGACGGTTAGAATGATCGTAAAACGTCTTAAATTCTTTTGTGCTGAGCGTAGAAATATCCACATTTTTCAGGTTAAGCACATAATCCATCGACATCCAAAATAATGAGTCAAGCACGGATTTACGCAATATAACTCCCTCCCGGGTGACACCAAAAATATAGACAACACTGTCGGTAATCCCATACTCAATTAAGGCTTCATCTTCCTTCAATTTCTTCATAACATCGGCCAGGTGTATCGTTGACCTGTCATACTTTAATGAATAATACCTGGGGTAATTTGTCTCCAGTTTAGCGGTCAGACTGTCATGATCAATGATCAACTGTAATAACCGCGTTTCGAAAAAGGAGATTTTTACCGCCGAGGGTGACTGCGTTTGCTGTTCATCCATAAGCATTTGCCTGATCCCGTTGATCTCCTCATTTAGTTCTTTCTCCTGTTCCATTACATCAGGCGGAACATCAGTGGATTTTAAAGCACTCAGATTTCTTATGGAAGCAAGTAATACTGCCGATTTACTTTTCTCAGAACAGCTAAATGCATCCTGTATATGGATACTGTCTCCGGTTATTTCAAATAGTTTGTACGCCAATGTAATAGCCAGACCATAGGCCGGTTTCAACTGGTCGTTTAACAGTAATTGGCTTTCCTTATCCAGCTTACTGCTCACAACTTCCATCATTTCAAGGATCATCCGAAGATCATCGTATGCCGGTTCAAGAAAACGGATATCTTTTGTTTCCTGGTATTTACGATAAAGAGCTTTGGATCTCCCTATGTAAGCCTCGGCAAATTTAACCTCATTGAGTATTTCAGGTCTAACTCCTGTACTGTCTGGCGCTTCTGTCCACACTTTGATAGATGAGTTGAAATAAGTTAACGAAGAATCGATAGATGAAGTTTCCAGATAATAATAGCCCAGTTTCGAGAGCACGGCTGCGTATGATGCTGAGTGCTTCCCATAGCTGGAAATAATTATTTGCATTGCCTCATTGTAATACCTTTTACTCTCAGCCCCATACTGTTTCTTCAGCATATAATCAGCGAAGGCAACAAACAGATTTAATTTTGCCACTGCACTCACTTTTCCGCTTTCCTGTAATTCTGTTGCCTTATTGAAATAAAGCAAAGCTTCTTGCTCATCATCCAGAGCCATGTATGCCTGTGATAAATTAGAATACAGTTTCCATTTTATTTCATCATATGGATCATATTCCAATCCTTTTTTGGAATAATAAACAGCCTGAGTATAATTACCCGCCTTCAGGCTAACAGCACTCAGGTTCAGATATGTGGCGGGCACCTTAACTATAAATTTGTTATTCGTTTTATAAATATCCAGTGCTTTTTTATAATACAATAAAGATTTCTCAATGTCGTAGTCAAAATATGCATTAAGACCTTTATTCGCATTAATATCGGATAATCTAAAATATTCATTCCCGTATTTTTCAAGAAATATGGTTTCTGTAATATTAAAATACCGGTTCCCTTCCACAAGTCTACCGTTTAACGTAGCTAACAGCCCGTAATTATTATAGAACCTGGCAACCAGTAAACTATCCACATCAGGCCCAATGGAATCCAAAACGATCCGGGTTGTATCAAAATAGTTATAAGCTTTATCATATTTTCCCAATATGGCTTCAACTATACCCATATTCAAATACGAATCAAATAAGTCTGGTCCCCAAAGATTGTTTTTTATTAAAATATCAGAAGACAGTTTATAATATTTGCTGGCTTTTGCATAATCGCGCATTTGGAAATACCCGATGCCGATGTAGTTATATGTTTTCGACAAGGAATAATGACTGTCATCAAATACACTCTTTTTGAGACTTATTGACTTCAACAAGGTGTCGATTCCCTGCCGGTTGGATTGCCGGTCAATTAAGATTTTTCCGTAGGCATGCAATAAAGTGGCATAAACCGAATCATGTGCTTTTTGTCTGTTGATAATAGAGAATCCTTCCATGGCCAGTTCCTCAGCATGGTTCTTATTATCATTTTTCCATTCTGTTTCTATTTCAGCAATTATCCATATCAGTCGATTATTTAAATCTGTTGCATCATCTGCAGACTGAGCAGAATCAGGCAGTACCATAATACATGAATTTACACAAAGCACATCAATGCTTTTGGCATTCAATCCGTTAGAAAACAGCAAGAGAGATATAATAATTGAAAACGCTTTAAGTGACAACTTAAAGCGATGCAAAACACCCTTTAGTGTATGATAAAGAGAACAGGTATTGCTTGTTTCATTCATCGCCGGTGTTTAACCTGATGAGACTTTCAAAATATATCTTACGAATATTTTACTAAATAGTTAGCAATATTAATTAATTAATCTTTTATAACCCAAAAAAGGACGCAAATTGCGTCCTTTTTTAACTTCTACCAAAAATCTCTCTATACTCATCGATTTTGTGAAGAGCCCTGCTAATTTCTTCATGCTTATTGCCTGTTACTTCAATAAGTACACTATACCAGGGCATTTACCGTTGTCTGAAGCATTTATCGTTTCCACCGTACGAGAAACGCATTGATGATTAGTTGCTTCTCAAGCCAAACGGTTCGTCAACTTATTTTGAAAGTTAATAACTTTATGTTATGTATAATGAACTATAAATTTCTTTTTCAATCAGGGATTCACCTTTTAGCCAAACGACCTGACGGTTCCCACATACCTTCTACGTCCCCTTCAGGATGAAAGTCGGCCAAACGACCTGACGGTTCCCACATACCTTCTACATCTCCTTCAGGATGAAAGTCGGCCAAACGACCTGACGG
>QMPO01000284.1 GCA_003648625.1 Bacteroidota bacterium | reverse complement strand
GTATGCCTGGTTTGAAGAACTCAGGCAGAAAAAAGGTTTTGACGTTATTGCTATGGGACACCATACCGACGATCAGATAGAAACTTTTTTTATTAATCTTTTCAGAGGAAGCGGTCTTGCCGGTTTGAAAGGAATGCCCATCAAACGCGATCACATCATCAGGCCGCTTTTATTTGCCGGCAGGGAAGATATTGAAGTGTATGCAAAGAAGCACAACATAAGTTTCCGTGACGACTCTTCAAATAAAGAGGAAAAATACCTGCGTAATAAGATCAGGCATCGGCTGGCTCCCGTTTTAAGTGATCTGACAGATAATTATCCGGATGCGGTGATCGACAGTCTAAACAACTTACGCGAAGCAGATACATTGCTGCAGTTATTGCTCCACGAGAAATTTGACGGAATAACCAGACAAAAAGATGATACATTGGCCTTATCAAAGGCAGAATTTCGCAAACTGCAACCGGCGGATGTATGGAGTTATTATTTGCTGCGCAGGTTCGGATTCAACAGATCGACCTCCGATAATGTCGCAGATGCCGTTGTACGAGGGCAATCGGGTAAACTATTTTATTCCGAAACACACCAATTGCTGGTGGACAGGGACGAATTGCTGATAAAACCTTTGCAAAAAAATGATAAGGCAGAATACAGGATCGATGACGGACAACAGGAAATTACGGAACCGGTTCATTTGATATTTCAAACGGTGACAGTGGATGATGACTTCAGTATAAATGCAGCCTCATCCCTTGCTCAGCTGGACAAAGACAGATTGGTTTTTCCGCTTAAACTCAGAAAATGGCAAAGCGGAGATAAAATAAAACCACTGGGTATGTCAGGGAGCAAACTTCTGAGCGACTATTTTATTGACAATAAGATGAGTCTTTTTGCAAAGAGTGATATTTGGTTATTACTTTCAGAAAAAGATATTGTTTGGATCATCGGACACAGTATTTCGGATGACTACAAAATCACCTCGAAAACAAGGGAGGTGCTTGCTGTTAGACTGATGTAACCGGGTGCATTGATTGCGAGCAACTTCTTTAAAAAGGCATATATATAAGCTAATGCAACGTAAAACCCGTTGGTGTTGTCAATTAACAAAACAAACAACTAATTGAGATAAAGAATTAAAGAGTTAATTTATTATTTTGGCCAACCAAAAAAAATAACCACCCATGACTGGAAGAATATTGAGAATTAGTTTTTTATACATCATATTTTTTATTACTGCCGGAATAAACGCGCAAATCCTGGAGCCCGTTAAATGGAGTTTTTCCACAGAACAGATCAGCGATACGGAATTTGACCTGGTTTTTAAAGCAGATATCGAAACTAAATGGCATTTGTATTCGCAGGACATTCCGATGACACCACCTGCCACCAGTTTTACGTTTGAACAAAGCGATGCGTATGAGTTGGTAGGAGAAACAAAAGAAGAAAGTGACGTAATCGAGGAATACGACCCCAATTTTGAAATGGTCCTTAAATACTTTGCCTTTGAAGCGGTTTTCAAGCAACGTGTAAAGATACTGTCATCAGCACCGGTAAAAATAACAGGCTCGCTTGAGTTTATGTGTTGCGATGATACCCGTTGTTTACCACCGACTGATGTTGATTTTGCATTTGACATTAATACAGGGCAGGGAACTTCGTCAGTTCCGGCACAAAAGATACTGCAACCGGTTACATGGGAAATAACAACAAAATACCTGGAGAACAGAACATTTGATTTGTTCTTTACGGCAACAATCGATGAAGGTTATCACCTTTATTCGTTGAATGTTCCTGAAGACGGCCCGTTGCCGACAGAATTTATTTTCGAAAACCCAGAAGGTTTTGAACTGGTAGGAGGCGCTGTTGAGGTTACCACACCTTTTGAAGAGTATGACGATGTTTTTGAAATGAACATCAAGTACTTTGAACATGAGGCAACTTTTAGGCAAACGATCAAACTTGTTTCTGATGATGAGGAATTACCTGTTGTCGGAGAAATTGCCTACATGGTGTGTAACGATGTTGGTTGTGTAGCTCTGTATGAGGATGTTGAGCTGCTGTTTGACGGACAGGAAAACAAGCAAGTCATTCAGGCTTCCGATGAAAAGGAAGAGCAGATAACAGAAACCGGTGCCGGCATGTCGGACATACAAGGTAAGAAAGCTTCGTTATGGGGCTTTTTCCTGCTGTCCTTCCTGGGTGGCCTGGCAGCGATTTTAACACCCTGTGTCTTCCCGATGATCCCGATGACGGTTTCCTTCTTTATGAAAGAGGGAGAAGATAAAGCCAAAGGGAAAATTCAGGCTATTGTTTACGGCCTGAGTATTATCGCTATTTATACATTCATTGGTTCGGTACTTGCTGTTATTGCCGGGCCGAATATTGCCAACTGGCTTAGTACGCACTGGCTGCCTAACGTTTTATTCTTTCTGATCTTCGTTATTTTTGCCGCTTCGTTTTTCGGTATGTTCGAGATTGTATTACCCAGCTGGATGGTGAATAAATCTGACCAGAAAGCTGACAGAGGGGGATTCCTTGGATCGGTTTTCATGGCATTGACACTTGTATTGGTATCATTCAGCTGTACAGGACCGATTGTGGGCACTATCCTTGTTGAATCGGCCGGAGGGCAGGTAATAAAACCGATTGTGGGCATGTTCGGATTCTCGCTGGCATTTGCTCTGCCGTTCACTGTTTTTGCGTTCTTTCCTTCTTTGTTGCAGGGACTCCCGAAATCGGGCGGCTGGCTCAATTCGGTGAAAGTGGTCCTGGGATTTCTCGAACTGGCCTTAGGATTGAAATTTCTCAGCATTGCCGACCAGACATATCACTGGGGAATACTTGACCGGGAAGTGTACCTGGCCTTCTGGATTGTTATTTTCTTACTGATGGGCTTGTACCTGCTGGGAAAGATAAAATTCGCTCATGATTCGGATGTACCTTTTGTTTCGGTACCCCGATTGACGTTTGCCATAATTACCTTTTCCTTTGTTGTTTACCTTATACCCGGGATGTTCGGTGCACCATTGAAAGCCCTTTCAGGTTATCTGCCGCCACAATCGACCCACGATTTTGATTTGAATGCGGTTATCCGCGACAATGTGAAACTCTATTCCGGATCGGGAGGAGGAACCGAAACCAAAGAAATTTGTGAAAAACCCAAATACGCCGACTTCCTTCACCTGCCGCACGGATTGGAAGGGTATTTCGATTTTGACCAGGCATTGCAATGTGCCAAAGAGCAGGACAAGCCGATTTTTATCGATTTCACGGGGCACGGTTGTGTCAACTGCCGCGAAATGGAAGCCAATGTATGGGCCGATCCGAAAGTACTGAAAAGACTCAGGGATAATTACATCATACTGGCGCTCTACGTAGATGATAAAACAAAACTTCCCGAAGACGAATGGATCAAATCGGAATATGACGGGAAGACGAAAAAGACAATCGGTAAAAAATATGCCGATTTTCAGATCACTAAATTCGGCGTGAATGCCCAGCCGTTTTATGTTTTATTAGGCCATGATGATGAGGTGCTGGCACAACCCCGCGCCTACGACCTGGATGTGGATGCTTTTGT
>QMPO01000283.1 GCA_003648625.1 Bacteroidota bacterium | reverse complement strand
TACCTATCGTATACATTGTTAAAAACAGGTGCTTTCGACATATATCCAAGATTCAGGAAGAGATTGGACCTCTCTGAAAGGTTGTAGTTAACTCCCCCTTTGAGCGTAAAGCCCGGAATCCATCTCCAGTCTGATTGCGACCATCCTAAACCCGGTGAATTTGCATTATCAATCTGCCCATTATATTCCACTTCCTGCCCGTAACCAATTGTTAAAACCGTGTCGTTTACTTTAAGTTCCTTCGGAGCGAAGTAATCTATTTTTTTGTACCCGGTAATAGCTCCTGTCAGGTTAATAAATGCGGAAAGATTTCCTCTTTTGTATTCCATCTGGGTGAAAAATCCAGCCCACTCAACAATGGCATCGTTATAGTAATTAATTTTATCGCCTACACGCAATTGTTGGTTGGGGTCGCGGTTTGCATTACGCGAATCAAGAGTGTACATGCCGCCAAGCAAGTCATAAACTTCCTCGTTGTGCGAACCCACATAACGCCTTAAGTCGATGCCGCCGGAAAAAGTGAATGCCTCATTTATGATATAATTGAACGTTGACAACAAACCCACCCAATTGTGATTGTTTTTATTACTGCGTAAAAATTGATATGATTTGGGTTCATCCGGATAAAGCGGGTCATAATTATTTACATTAATATCATAATAATCCTGGAGGTTGATTTGTCCTTCTTCAGTGATATAACGGTTTGTCACCGATTTTTTCAAAGATGTTCCTCCTCCGTTTCCCAGCGAAAGATATAAAATATTAGAAAGATAAAATTTCTCACTTGCATTCCAGAAATGTCTGAGCGTGAAAAGTGGTTTATGATAGTAATTCTTTTTATCGTTCAGTGTAATTTCTGTACCGTCAATGTTCGTATATCTACCCCAGTCGGAATTATAACGTAAACCTTTATTTACCATAGAAACGGTATCAATATAAGTTGAGTTAAAATATTCGCCGGGATTTTGAGTAACACCAAGTTTTCGTGCAAAGGTACTATCGTAAGTCGCAATGGGTTTTTTGTACCGCCGCTGTCCGTGTTCCTGCGGCGCTCCCATGGCTGAGAAACTTATAATGTTTTTGCCCAGTTTCTTATCAACTTTCAGGTAATAGAACCATCCCTTGGTAAATGTGCGGTCAACCCAGCCGTTCCCTCTTTTAAAAGAACCGGCAGCTGTAATACCCCAGCCTCCCTTTAACTGGCCGCTGGTAAATCCAACCGATGTTCTGAGATAACCTTTATCTCCTACTTCTTGCTTTATTGATATTTTTCGTTTTTGCTCAATACCGGCAGTAATTATATTCATGGTACCCCCGATTGAAGGCAGAGCGAGTTTTGAAGCACCCAACCCACGCTGCACCTGAATAGTACGTGTAACCAGGTCAAGGCCAAACCAATTAGACCAATAAACCCAACCGTTTTCCATATCGTTAACCGGAAGGCCGTCAATCATAACAGCCACATTCCGCTGGCTAAACCCCCTGATGTTAATCCGTGCATCACCATCGCCACCCCCCTGTTGGGTTGCATAAACACCGGGTGTAGAATTAAGTATCATGGGAATCTCCTGTGACGCTAATTCTTCCTGAAGCTGAACAGGGCTCACAGTACTAAAAGCTACCGGAGTTTCACGCGAACGTGCCAGGTCACCAACAACCTCAACTTCACTTAGCGTTACATTTTTAAGATCGATGTTAAGAGTAATCGTCTTATTGTTAATTTTAACCGCCTGTGTTTGTGTAATATAACCCACGTAAGAAATTGTCAGGGTATAAGACCCGTTTTCGAGTTCGATGCTATAGTGCCCGTCAATATCGCTGACAACGCCCTTTCCCGGTTCATAAACAATGTTAACTCCAATAAGTGATTCCCCACTAACGACATCACGCACAACACCTTCAACCGCACCTTGTCCATAAAAGTCCAAGGAATACAAGCTCATCAAGACAATAAAGAATGTCTTTTGCCAAACAGCCATTACCTATCGTATTTGGGAAGTTATCGAATAATCAGCTTGTCAACATATTGAGAATCGTCAACAAACCTCACTGTAACGAAATAAATCCCTTCTGTAAAGAAATCGCCTTTGATGACAACAGATTTTTTACCCGAACTAAAATTTTCTGTATAAACTATTTGCCCAATTTGATTAACTATGCTAACAGTTTCGATGCGTGCTGATGCAGAAATGGTAACGGTTTTATTAGTCGAAGGATTAGGATACATTACTATCGAATGTTTAAATGCATTTTGAGATATCCCCAGATATCCACAATCGCAGCGGTGATAACCAAGGCTATCAAAATCATTCTTAGCTATTGAATCCCATTCAACATTTACCATAAATACTTCCGGGTTCGCCATAACACCATTTTTAACAGTAGATTTTCTGATAAGAGTTTGATCTTTTGTCCATGATGTCCAAAACTGATCTCCTGCAAAGTATGTAGGAGGAATATCATTCCATCCATTACTTCCCGGGTCTGTACCTATTTTTCCGAAGATATCTACAACTTCTCCGGTAATTTTTTCCAGAGTCAATGCATCGTTTCCGTTAAAGTACATTGCCGTAGGATAGATGCCACTACAATGCAAGTCACCAAGATTATATAAGACCGAATCAATCGGCAATGACCAATATCCGCCATTCGACACCCAGACTGAGTCAGTTTGGCCGTTTGTTACAACCACAACATCATAAGCTTGAATTGTTCCCGAAAGTTGAACCTCATCGGTAAAAACCGGGCTACCATTCGAATAACGCCTTACCGTGTAGGCACTTAGGTCGATGTCTTCACTGGTTGGATTATAGATTTCAAGTGCTTTGTTGTTTCCTGAACCTTCCACATACTCAGAAATAAACAAATCGGAACATTCCTGCGAAAAAATTGCCAGGCTGAAGAATAACGAAATAATAAAAAGTAATAATTTTTTCATACGAATAAGTTTAATTTTAATTGATATTTGAAGCAAAAATAACGATAATTTATATAGTCTTCACGCAAGTTTGAACTAATTAACCGTACCTTTTAATTCTGATTTAAAATTCCGGAAAGAGATTCGATCCCCCTTTTTACTGTAGTAATGTTTTCGAAACGCATTCTTAGTTTCTCATTCCGCTCTTTTATCGTCACACCTTTCGGGTGCACCTGGATGTATTGTACTACTTTACCAAACACTTCCGATTGAAAATAAGGTGAATCGCTTTTGGCAGCAAATGTACCGGCCATGTAACCATATTTCAGGGTCAGCTTTTCAAAACCAATGGTGCCTCCCAGCCAACGCAAACGTATAGCCTGTAGCAAATCGGCAGTTTCTTCAGGAAGCGGCCCGAACCTGTCTTCCAGCTGTTTTTCAAAAACAAGCAACGCTTCTTCGGTTGCCACATTGTCTAACTCTTTGTATAAATTCAACCGTTCTTGAACAGTTGCCACATAATGTTCCGGTATGAGAAGTTCCAGGTCGGTTTCCAGCTGACAATCGGTAGCAAACTTTTTCTCAAGTTGTTCTTTGGTGAACAGTTCCTTAAACTCGGTTTCTTTCAGTTCAGCCATCGCCTCATCCAGAATTTTCTGGTACATTTCAATACCTATTTCCGAGATAAACCCGCTTTGCTC
>QMPO01000282.1 GCA_003648625.1 Bacteroidota bacterium | reverse complement strand
GAAAATATGTGAACGACCGTACTTTTTCCGCTTCCGATATTTCCCGTTAAAGCGACTTTGATCATTTTTTAATAATTAAAAACTCAACATCAGCAGGTACGATCCACTCATCCCTGATAAAATCAGGTTTTTCAGCGAGTCTTAGATGCAGACGCTTCACTTCATTCAGGTTGATGTTATCGGTTTCGGGCACAACCCTGAATTGGCCTGCTTTGATGTTAGAAAAATCTTTTTGTGCCACCTTGAAATTAATACGGACAGTTGAAGGAAAAGTGCGAATTTTTTTCGGGATGTCCGAAACGTCTATTTCTGTTTCAACAAATGATTCGGTAAAACGTTCAACCCTTAATTTGACAAGGACTTCATCAGGTTCAATGTTGATTAATTCAGGCAATGGGTTGTATAATCGCGCCTTGATAATCTGATCTTTATCTACGGATGTAAGGCTGATCACTTCTGTATAAACATAGTGCATGGTGTCTAAAACAGATGAGGGGCCGTATACGGAAACTTTTGCCGGTTCAACACGCTCCTGTTCATATAAACCGTAGGGATCTTTAAATAAAATATCTTCTCTGGTTTTTACTTTAATATCTTTAACATGCAGGCCGCTTAATACGAAATGAAGTGCGTTTTTTGATAAAAGAACATCTGATTCGTTTATGTTGATATAGGAAGCCAGTTCTTCTCTGATGAGTCCCGTGTGGATGAAATACGTATCATCTTTTGATTTTTTGATCTCGTAATCTTTCAGGTCGATGGTCATTTCATCCATGCTTTCAGTGATGTTCAGCTTAAGGATGTCGTAACCACGGGCAGTAAAACTGATATTCAATGTCGTATCAATAATCTTTGTCAGCCTCTTTTCGGCCGGAACATTGGTGTACTTAATTTTGAAGTTATATGAAACGGTATATGTACCGGATAATTTTATAAGCAACCAGAAAAATGCGGCAATAATCAGGCAGAGTAAAAAAATAAGGTTATCGCTCCGTTTCATGCGACGATCAGGAACAGTAGTGTCCTTTGGACGAGTCGGGCGATATGGTTTGTCAGGTTGTTGCATAAAAAACCGGAGTATAAATATATAGAATACTCCGGAATAATAGCATCTTGCGAGCCGAAAAGGTTATTTCGCCTGGCTTATTTGTGTACTGTCCATAACAAGGGCGCTCTTTTCAACGGTCATTTTGATCTGGTTTCCCACTTCAAGGATTACCGTAGTGTCTTTTACTTCAATCACTTTTCCGTGAATACCACCAATGGTAAGAACTTTGTCGCCTTTCTTCAAAGCTTCTCTGAACTTCCGCTGTTCTTTTGTCTTTTTTGACTGAGGCCTGATAAAGAAGAAATAAAATACCACCAGTATTAAAAATAAAGGCAGCAGGGAAGTCCATGTGCTTCCTGAATCGCCACCTGTTTGTAAGAGAATAAATAAATTTTCCATGTGCTTTTGTTATATTAGATTATTGATTTTGAGGTAATACCACATTTGCCTTAATGCGTAAAATTGTTTTGTTCGGCTCAGTATTTGCCAGAACCGTAACTGTTTTGTGCTGGATACCTTTTCTGCGGTGCGTATCAAAGGTAACTTCAATATCTCCACCTTCACCAGGTTTGATCATCTCTTTGGGGTATTTGCCCACGGTACATCCGCAACTTGTACTGACCCGGGTAATGAGCAGATCGGTGCCGCCGGTATTATGAAAAGTAAAATTGTAGGTAACTTTCTCTCCCTGGATCACATCGCCGAAATCGTGTTCGGTTTCCCCGAAAGTGATCATGGGTTTTGTACCTTCTTCTGCATGAGGAACGGCACTTTTACTATTCTTAACAACATCAGTGGAAACCTGTTTGTTGTTACTGTTGGTGCATCCTGACATCACCAGGGTAAAAACTAAAATAGATAAGAAGATTAACTGTTTCATAATTTATAGTTTTTAATTATCGGTTACTTCCAAAAATTGTAACGGCGCCTTTGTAAACCACCTCGTCGTGCACTAAGCCATGGCACTTCAATACATAATAATAAACACCGTCGGGTAAATTGCCACCATCCCAGTCGTTTTGATAGTTGCCTGATTCGTAAACGATTCGTCCCCACCTGTTGAAAACAACCAGTCTGGAACTTTGGTAATATTTTCCTAAAACATCATAATTGTTGTACTCGGCCCGGCCTTCACCTCCGCCTCCCGAGTTTGTGTTTTCCGTTATAATAAACGTATCGTTAATGCCATCACCATTAGGCGTAAATACATTCGGAATAAATAAATCCACCAGCCTGATCAGGACATCCTTTGAGTAAATTGTATCACATCCCTGCTGGTTAAATACTGTGAGCGAAGCATAATAAGTTGTATCTCTGCTAATAGGATTACTGTATGTGTGTGTTGGTGCTTCCAGCAACGTAGTCAGGTCATCCTGACACAAAGGATACAGGGAGCTCCCTTCAAAACAATCACCATAATCCCAGAAGTGATTGGATATCTGTACCGTATCTTCCGAGAGGTTCACAAATGAGAAGTTGATAACAGGATTTTCAATAAATGCGGTATCCGGATCCGTAGTGATTTCGATTACAGGGTTGTCGTATGCTTGTGTCCACGCTGTGTCACGGGCAGGGCATCCATAATTATCCCTGACCTCAATAGTATACTTTTGATGTGCTTTTAAGCCGATGGCAAGCGATGAATCGCCCGGAGCAAGTTGTAATGGGCTGACATTCCAGTAATAATGATACTCATCCGGTTGAAATTCGCCGGAAGCAATAGCTTTTACTTTGGCATTGTTGCCGTTGTCATTGTCTCCGTTTGAGCAGGTCAGCTGAAGCTGGTTGAATGTGATCTCGATCGGTGTGTGCACCGTTACCTGAAACGGCATACTGGTACACTCTTCTGATGTATTGGTATTGAAAATAGTTAACGTATATGAAGCCGTTTCATGTGTGTTTGTCAGGAGTATATTGTCAGACTCTTCGAGTTCTACTCCATCCTTTTGCCATGTATAGGTGCAGTTGTCATAATACCGGGCGCTCAACTCAAAATCGATGTCCGGGCAAACAGGCATTGTCTGATCAATACTGATTGTGCAATCCAGCTGTGCCATTAAGTTACTTTGGCCTGCAAAAACAAGCAGGATCAGCGCAAATAAAAAAGGAAATACAAGTTTGATGTGCTTCATCATCAGGTTTAAAATGGCGTCAATTGATTTTGAAAAAAGCATGGCAAAAGTAACAATAAATCACTTAATGAATATAAGAACTTAAATTGCCCTTAAAAAGTATGTGTATCGAGTAAAATTAACGTGCAATATTCTATTACTTCAATATTGTTTTTTCTGGCTAATTCTGCCAGTTCCTGATTTTCGGCTCCCGGATTGAAAACAATTCGTTCAGGCTGCATACCGATAAGGTAGTCATAATACTGCTTTTGGTTTTTAGCGCTCAGGTAAACGGTAATGGTATGAAGATCGTTAAAAAACGGAGTTCCTTTCCTTATTACTACGTCCTCAACCGTTCCTTCTTTGTTTCCTACAGAAACAACAGGGTGACCGTATGATCTTAATTTCCTTATGGCTTTGTTGGCATACCTGCCCGGGTTTATGCTGCCGCCAAGTACCAGAGTTTTTTTTGTTTTAT
>QMPO01000281.1 GCA_003648625.1 Bacteroidota bacterium | reverse complement strand
TATGCCGAAAAGATTAAAGTAGAACGCGGAAGGTTCGTTGTAAACGAAAAACAGCAAACTACTGACCCGAAAGTGTTTGCCGGTGGTGATGCCGTAAACCGTACTGCTGATGCTATTAGCGCTATAGCTGACGGCTTCAGGGCGTGTAAAGCCATTGATGAAATGCTGGTGAAGAAATAATCAGAAATATTTCATAAAATGATAAACCCCAAAAGGTCAAGTGACTTTTTGGGGTTTATTTATGTTTTAAAATGCAATACCTGATTCTTAGAGCCATTTCATTGCTTCATCCATATCCTCAAAAACTTTGACGTAAAACCCCTGGTTGGCTGAGGTGGTTTCAAAGAAATCTAATTTATCCAGTTTTTGTTTGACAACAATGGCTCTTCTCCACGACCGGTCAAAAGCACCTGTAGCCATACGGGCAGGAGCATTATAGAAATCTCCGATAGATAATAAAATAGTTGCTTCCCTTAAATCGTTGATGAATCTTTTACAGTTGTGGCTTTTTACCATCTTTTCTATTTCTTTCATGTAGATTTTAACGCTTTCAGCGTTAAGCTCACCGATAAATTTCCCCATCAGGAAATCATGTTCTTGATTGTATGTTATTTCAAACCTCATATTACTCGTTCATTTTTTTCGGACCTTGAATAAGGAAGGAAAAAGAAAATAAAGTTAACAATATAAAAACAAAAAGAAAATTTATGTCTTAAGAATTTGTCGAATGAAACTAAACTACCTTACAACAAACTTTTTTGCAGCAGTTTTGTACCCGTTGTTTTGAAGATAATAAATGTATTGACCAGCCGGCAAATTTCCGGTTGGCACCAACAACTGGCCCGATTTGTTTTCTACGGGCAACCGCATCACTTCCTGGCCGTTTATATTCACTAAGATAAGCGTAGCATTTCTGTTAGCTGAATTCATCCTATAGGGAATTTGTATATCAGTATTCGTTGGGTTGGGATAGGCATTCATGAGTTCAATTTCTCCGCTTTCTGTAACGGAAGAAGCTGCTTCACCTGGTAAACTGTATATGTTGGTCTCAGCAATAAACACATACACGGAAAAATCATACACGTTCACCATTAACTTCAAGCTGCCTTCGCTTGTGCTGAAAATACTGGAATATCCACCGCCAGGCACATCAAGCAGTACAGCTCCGCTTTCGCTGACGACCCTGGTATGGTATTCGTAATGTCCTGTTGTATCAGTATCAGGAATGTATCGATAAAAAACAGCCAGCAATTCGATCTGGTCGTCATCATTAAATATTTTAGCCGATATGTAGGATACATCATTCAAATACCAGTCGGTGGGTACCTCAATGCTTATTTTTTGTTTGAGCGCATAGTCCAGACTGTAAATGGAACATTCGTTATTAATGTAGTCTGTCGAAAAATAATGCTCGCCTTCGAGGTAGGCAAATTCAACAGTACCGTCATAAACATTGTCCAGTGTTATCTGGCTCATAAGCCCGGTGTTTATCAGTATAATGGCAAGAATGGTGAGTGTTGTCTTCATGTTTTCTGATTTGTAAATAATAAGATTTATAATCTACTGTATTAATTTTTCTGCCTGCTCTTCAGCCCATTTGATCAGCATATTTTTCTCATCTTCCGTCAGATTCCTGTCAGGATATTTCTTTATAAATTTAGTTGTTGGCATTTTTCCTTTTTCCAGAACAGATACTATCTTGGCCAGTTTACTCACCTGTTTGGTTGTTTTCATGTCTGGCATTTTTTCAAAGTTCCATTTCATTTTGGCTTTGCTGCTGCCATCTGCTCCGTGGCATGGCAAACACGATTTTTCCAGGATAAGCTGTACGCTGTCATTAATGATTATTTCTGTAATTTCTTGCATATTGACTTTGGGAGCTGGTTTTGAATTTGTTCTAAAGCCGACAAATCCTGTAAATAAAATGGCTATTCCAAATGTGATAATCAGATTTTTCAATTTTTTTAATTTTTAATTAGTAATAATTTTTTACTGGTGCTTTCTCAAACGCAATGCATTGCTTATTACTGATACTGAGCTAAAACTCATAGCAGCAGCAGCAATCACCGGACTTAATAAAAGTCCGAAGGCAGGGTAAAGAACCCCAGCTGCAATAGGAACACCTGCCGAATTGTAAATAAAAGCAAAAAAGAGGTTCTGTTTGATGTTTTTCATAACTTTTTGGCTTAATTCGCGTGCCCGGACGATGCCGTTCAGGTCGCCTTTGATCAGCGTGACCTCAGCACTTTGCATGGCAATATCGGTACCGGTTCCCATAGCAATGCCCACATTGGCCTGCATCAGGGCGGGTGCATCATTGATACCATCACCGGCCATTGCCACGATGTGCCCCTGTTGCTGAAGTTCTTTCACTTTGTTGTACTTATCTTCGGGCAGGCAGTCGGCTTCAAAACCATCCAGTCCCAGTTCATCGGCAACAGCTTTGGCTGTAAATCGGTTGTCACCGGTAAGCATGTGCACATGAATGCCCAGCTTTTGTAATTCTTTTACCGCTTTGGCAGAAGTTTTTTTGATGGCATCCGCCACACTGACCATACCCTCCACCTTGTTACCAACAACCAGGAACATGACCGTCTGGCCACCTGTTTGCCATTCTTCGGCCGTCTTCCGGTTTTCTTCGGGTAGCCGGGCAGAGAAAACATCCAGCAAATGCTGATTACCTACCCCAAACTTTTCATTTTTATAAATGGCTTGCACCCCTTTTCCGGTAACCGATTCAAAATCTGCTACTTTAAAAAGTTCAATTCCTTTTTCCTTTGCGCCGGCCACAATGGCATCGGCAATGGGATGTTCGCTGCTGGCATCAATGGATGCCGCATATCTGAGTATATCTTCATCAGTGAGATGACCAAAAGATTTGTATCCTTTTAAGCTGGGTTTGCCTTCTGTGAGCGTGCCGGTTTTGTCAACGATGAGCGTATCCACTTTGTTCATTTCCTCGATGGCGGCGGCATCTTTCACAAGCACACCCGATTGTGCCATACGGCCCGTGCCCACCATAATGGACATGGGCGTGGCCAGTCCCAAAGCACAGGGGCAGGCAATGACCAACACGGATATGGCATTGACGAAGGCAAAAACCAGTGCAGGTTCAGGCCCCCAGAAATACCAAACAATGAAAGTCAGCGTTGCAATCAGAACAACAATCTGGACAAAATATTTCGCCACCACATCGGCCAGTTTCTGAATGGGTGCACGTGATCTGCTGGCTTCGTTAACCATTTCGATGATCTGCGCCAGCAACGTATCGGAGCCCACTTTTTCAGCTTTCATTTCAAAAGCGGTTTTCCCGTTGATCGTACCGCCGGTCACTTTGCTGCTGATTTCTTTCTCGGCAGGGACAGGCTCTCCGGTGATCATACTTTCGTCAATGACGGCCGTTCCCGAAATTAGTACACCGTCAACCGGAATCTTTTCGCCGGGTTTGACAAGCAGGAGATCTCCTACTTTGACTTCTTCCAAAGGAATTTCCTGTTCTTCTCCGTTACGGATTACCCGTGCAACGGGAGGAACCAGGTTTAGTAAGGCTTTAATGGCAGAATTGGTCTTGCTGTGTGCACGCAGTTCAAGAACCTGACCGAGTAAAACCAGGGTCAGAATAATAGCAGCCGCCTCGAAATAGAGGTGCACATTACCC
>QMPO01000280.1 GCA_003648625.1 Bacteroidota bacterium | reverse complement strand
GTTAAAGAAGGAGAAGAACCGACCGATCCGGCAGGTTGGGATGATTCTTATGATGCTAAGGAAGGTGTTATGATCAATTCTGGTTTTATCAATGGCATGTCGGTTACCGAAGCCATCAGAGCAACTATTAACAGGCTGGAAAAAATGGGAATTGGCTATGGTAAAATCAATTATCGTCTGCGCGATGCTATTTTCAGCCGTCAGAGGTACTGGGGTGAGCCCTTCCCGGTATATTACAAAGACGGGATGCCCTACATGCTGGATGAAAGCGAATTACCTTTGGAACTGCCTCCGGTAGATAAATTTTTACCTACCGAAACAGGCGATCCGCCGCTGGCACGCGCCAAAAACTGGAAGACTAAAGAAGGATACCCGCTGGAGACAAACACAATGCCCGGTTTTGCCGGATCGAGTGGATACTACCTCCGCTATATGGATCCGCACAACGACAATGCGTACTTTTCCAAAGAAGCCAACGAATACTGGCGCGATGTGGACCTTTATCTTGGAGGCGACGAACACGCAACGGGTCATCTTATTTACTCCCGGTTCTGGAATAAGTTTTTATACGATATCGGTTTGGTGTGCGAAGAAGAACCCTACAAAAAACTTATCAATCAGGGAAAAATTCAGGGAAGGTCGAGTTTTGTATACCGAGTTCAGGGGTCCGGTAAATTTGTTTCGTATAACCTGAGAAAAGAATACAAAACACAAAAATTACATGTGGACATCAGCCTGGTGGATAATGATGTTTTGGATGTGGAGGCATTTAAGAAATCCAATCCTGAATATAAAAATGCAGAATTTATACTGGAAGATGAAAAATATATCTGCGGTTACGAGGTGGAAAAAATGTCCAAATCGAAAATGAATGTCCAGAATCCGGATGAACTGATCGAAAAATATGGTGCTGATACCTTACGATCATATGAAATGTTCCTCGGACCTCTGGAACAGGACAAACCCTGGGACACCAATGGTATTGAAGGGGTTTTCAGGTTTTTACGGAAACTGTGGCGCTTATATTTCGATGAAAATGATCAGTTGATCGTTACAGACGAAAAATCATCAAATGATGAGTTGAAAGTATTACACAAAACAATTAAAAAAGTAAGGAGTGACATTGAGCGGTTTTCGTTCAATACCGGTGTAAGTGCTTTTATGATCTGTGCCAATGAGCTGACCGAGCTGAAATGTCATAAAAAAGAAATACTGGAACCGCTTGCAGTACTTGTTTCGCCGTATGCACCGCATATTGCCGAAGAGCTATGGGTTGCTTTGGGCAACGCACCGGGTATCAGTACGGTTCCGTATCCTGACTTTGATGATCAATATCTGGCCGAAAACACATATTTGTACCCTGTCTCGTTTAACGGAAAGATGCGTTTTAAACTGGAACTGCCTGTTGATATGACTATTCCGGAAATAGAAAAAGCCGCTGTTGAAGCAGAAGAAGCGCAAAAATGGATCGAAGGCAAAACAGTACGTAAAATAATCGTTGTTCCCAACCGTATTATTAATGTAGTTATTCAATAACTATCATATATTTTTTTATAAGTGTAATGGTTCTTCGCGTGAAGAATCAGAGCATTGAGCCATTAAGGCATTATCTTTGTTTTACAGAATGCAAACTTCTTAAATATTTCATCATGAAAAAGCTTCCGATATTCCTATTAATTTCACTTATGATCCTTATTTCCTTTGGCTTTATTCTTCGTTCTGAAGATAAAAAAGAAGAGTTTAAAACCGAATGGAAAAAAGTAGATAAACTGGTTGAAAAAGGCCTGCCAAAATCGGCACTGAACATAGCAGACAGTATTTTTCTGATTGCTAAAGAAACAGAGAATACACCGCAAGTTTTAAAATCGCTCATTTACAGAATCAGCCTGCAAAGCCAGTATAAAGAAGAGCATTTGATAAATGCCATCTCTGTTTTTGAAGATGAGTTAATGAACGCTACCGTGCCCGAGCAACAACTGTTACAATCATTACTTGCCGAGCTGTATTTATGGTACTACCAGCAAAACAGATGGATGATAAACGACCGGACTGCTTTGGCAGAACCCGGGGAAGAAGACATCAGTAGGTGGGATGCTGTTCGGCTGAATGCAAAGATCAGAGAATATTACCTGGCCTCGTTAAGCGAACAGGAACAACTGGAAGAAATTCCCATCAAAGAATTTTCAGCGATTCTGAACGTGGATAAAAAAGAAAAGGACACCTATGCATTATGGCCTACTCTTTATGATTTGTTGTGCAACAGGGCCATTAATTACTTTTCGACAAGCGATGCCGGGCTGGCAATTATGGGCAGTGAGCATTTGTTAAGTGACAAATACCTGGTGCCCGTAAAAGAATTTATTCAGATCGAAATGGAAGATACCGATGACCAGATTGAACTGAAATTGTACCAGCGGCTTTTAACTGTTCATGTGAAACAGAAAAATACGGTGGCTTTGCTTGACCTGGACCTGAGAAGATTAAAATATGTGTACGAACACCTGGCTCAAAATGATAAAAACAGGGAAACATACATTTCACTGCTCGAATCGTTGAGCAAAAAATACCGTGATTATCCGGTGTTTGTTGAAATTGCCTGTGAACTGGCAAAAGTATATCAGCAAAGTGGAAACATGTATGATCCGCAAGCCGGTGATAAAAACAGATGGGAATTGAACAAGGCTGATAGCATTTGCCGTGTAGCCGTCAATGCATTCCCGAACGCAGCAAAAGCTAATGCATGCCAGAACCTGATCAACGACATAAACGCCGTAAGTTTTGGGTTGCGGCTGAACACTGTTGACTTGCCGGATAAACCTTTTTTAACCCGGCTGGATTTCAGGAACGTTACGAAACTCTATTTCAGAATAGTAAAAGTTGATGCGGAAAAGTATAGAGAACAGGCGTTAAAGAGGATGGACAAAGATCAACTGGCAATCTATGTGAAAAACCCTGCAGCCTATGAGTGGCAGGTTGATTTACCCGACACGAAAGATCACCAGAACCATGCAACAGAATTGAAGATTCCCGGCCTTGGCAAAGGTTTTTATCTTCTGTTTTCCTCAGACACTCCTGACTTTGACAAAGAAGGCAATCTTAATTACAACCCGCTTTGGGTAAGCCGTTTAAGCTACCTGACCAAAAGTGATCGCGAGGAGGAAAGTTTCGAATTGTACGTTTTAGACCGTGAAAAGGGAACGCCGGTTCCGGAAGTAACGGTTACCACCTACCGTACGGTTTACGAACCCAGGAGAAGAGAATATACCACAAGGAAATTAAACACATATCAGACAGATGAGTCGGGGTACTTAAAAATGAATACGCCGACAGATGACAGAAGCAGTTCGTTTACCTTCTCGTTAGAGAAAGGCGGGGATAAACTGTTTTCAGAGGGAAGACAGCACATTTATTATTCCCGGCCCGATGATCAGTTCCGGACAAAAACGTACCTGTTTACCGACAGAGCTATATACCGGCCCGGCCAAACAGTATATTTCAAAGGAATTGTGGTCGATAAAAAAGGGAACGATGTGAAAATTAAACCGCAATTTGATGTCAGCCTCCGGTTGATGAATACGAATTACAAAGAAGTAAGCTCACTTGAAAAAACAACAAATGAATACGGGTCTTTTCACGGAGCATTTGTTATTCCTCAGGGCGGACTCAACG
>QMPO01000279.1 GCA_003648625.1 Bacteroidota bacterium | reverse complement strand
TATCCTCCGATACATTTTTGCCAGATTATTCCGAATTGTTCATTTAATCTGACAACCCAAATATCGCTACCCTCTCCAGGGGAGCCATGTAAACCTGACACATCGCCATCATTTGAATATGTCTCTCCCATAAAGATATATCCATTTTCAATTTCAATGATAGAGTATCCGAATTCATAATGGCTCCCTCCATAACAATATTGTGAAACAATATTGCCTTCCAAATCCAATTCAACAATCCAAACATCTCCTCCACCAGGATGAGGATAACAATCAACCATACCACCATGTTGCTGAACCGTACCAATCATCATAATATTGCCTGCAACATTGACGATCATTGAAACACAATTATCCACCCCTTGATTACCTAAGGTTTTTTCCCATTCAATGTTTCCGAGCGAATCGCATTTGCACATCCACACATCACCATTACCATAATATTGGCTCACATCACCTCCTGCCGAACCAATTCGGTCAATCATTACAAAACCGCCATCAGGGGTTAAAATAAAATCCCTAATTTCATCATAACCTGGGCAACCATACGTATTTTCCCAAATTATATCTCCCTGAATATTTATTTTAACTACCCATATATCATTAAATCCGTTGTTTCCCGATTGAACATCACCATCTGTTGAGGATGTGGAACCAAATATATAATATTCAGACTCTGTGATTTTTACAATCTCGTTTGGATTATCCGTATCAGAACCACCATAACATCTTTCCCATATTGTATTAAATGAACTGTCCGTTACGATTATCCAAATATCAGCTGATCCATGATAATTGCTTGCATTGTTCCCGTTATTAATTCCCACGCCTAAGATATATCCGTTTTCAGTTTGTGCAATTGTTTGGTAGTTGCTATTTACCAATGGGTCTGGATAACATTGCTGCCGGACAATTTCAGGGATTTGTGCGTAGCAATCAATGAAAAACAACATTACTACATTAAACAATATAATTTTCATAACTAATTAATGATTAATAGAGCCACCCCCATAACAAATAGGAGCGGCTCTTGTGTTTGTTAGATTACCTTACAATCAGTTTGCCACTTTTGTTCAAACTTCCTGTTGTTAAGGTATAGATATAAACACCTTTTTCGATGTGCCGGATGTCCCAAACTATTTGTCCTTGCCGGTCATCAATATTAAAAGTTGTTTTTATTTCCCCTTTCATATTACTTATCCGTAAAACAGCATTCTCCATATACACAGGAAGTGTATAATCAAATGTTACCCAGGTTCTTGCAGGATTGGGTGTTGCTTTAACAAATAATCCGTTGTCCGTTTCATTTGTTCCGGCAAATGCATTTGAACTTTTCATATTTGAAGAGTCGTTTACCGGTAAACAATTGCAATAATGGTATCCGTAAGCAAATTCTAAGATTCCTTTGGAGATTACAGCTGCTTTTCCTAAACCATTTTCCGCATAATCAACAAGCATTGCAATTTCGGCACTGTCCAAATCAAAAACCGTACGCCCCTGCTGTTGCCAGTTCATTTGTATTTCAGCGAGCAATTTATAATCATTATATTCGTCCAATTTATCTCCCTCAAGCCCGTAAACATCAGGTATTGAATTCAATAAAGACTGAGCCGAAGTGTAATCGCCTTCTTCCATATAAGAAGCTACAGTTTGCAAATCCGCATTCAGGTTATTTGTATTATCAAGCCAATTACGTAAATAAGTATAATCAACTAGCGAGTCGTTTAAGGTACTTCGTATCAAATCGTAAGCGGATTGCATCTTGGCAGCATGATACCTGGCCATTTCCTGCATCAGGACCGTTTTATACGTTATACCACCGGCCAGTTGATGCAGGATGGAAATCATGTATTCAGGAAGCGGGTTCTCTTTCGTTTCGAGGTAAGTTATCAGCTCGTTTTTTCGCAGTTCATCCGGATTGGCCGCCATGATTTCAAAGATTACCTGATCGGGAAAAACATCTGTCTTGTCAGCCACAGACTTCAACACTTCATAAGATAAATGGGGCGATTTAGCGAGCAATTCCGCCCGTAACTCCCACATTTCATCAGGCCAGGCGGTTTCCACATCGCTTACCGTTCCGTCCGTGTTGCCCCCGTCTTTCAGGTTGTCGTACAGGGCTTTTACATTGTTGTAATTTACCAGGTTGTCGGCATAATCCTGTTCGGCCTGTTGTTTTTCTTCGGGGGAAAGAACGGTTTTTATGCCGATGCCTCCGCCTCCACCACCTCCGTAATGTGAGGGGCATGTATTCGCACCTTCAACAAAACTAGGAACCACATAATAATCCGTATAATAAACCGGTGGGTTATCGTGATAAAAATAAATGACTACTTGGTCACCTTCGTTCTTAAAATTTCCATCAGTTTGCGGGTTTGTTGTAAAAGTATTTCCGGCTTCTTTATCCATAGAGCCCTGATGTGTCCTAATTCTTGGATTGTTATCAGGGCTTGATTTTGCAACAATGAAATCAATACTATTTTCTGCGTTGGAATTGCATTGAAATTCAAGACCATATTTATCGTCAGAATCCGATCTGTTCTCCCCCTCTGCAAAATTACCGTAACTCAAACCTTCCAAGGTGTTTTTGTAAATGAGGTCATAATCTGTCTTACTATCTTTACAACGGATTCCGACAATAGTATCCTCAGTATTAATCCTGTAAAACTCATTCTCCTCAATAGCAAATCCAGAGCATTCGTTCATATCAATACCGTAGCTGGCCGTATTTTCGGCACAGATAGATTGGTCTTGTGTGTTGGGGCCGATATAGAATTTTGAGAACAAGATGCTGGCATAATCCACCTTGTCGAGTTTTACACCGTAGCTGTTGTTGGTGAACAAAGTGTTGCCTACATAAATAGTATTCTTCGATTCTGTAGTGTTTGCTGCTTTTACGGCCGTATAGAAATTGTCAAATGTTGATTGAACGGTGTTCTCGGGCGGACAGGGCAAAACATACGGGTTGGTGCAGTAATTGTAAACACGGAAACCGCCATCCGAAGCATAGATGCCGTAACCAGTGTTTTCAGCCCCTGATATGTGGTTGCCAAACCTGCATCCTTCAAAATCAATTCCGTTAACACTCCATAAAGTAACATGAGCATAAAAATCATCAGGTATCAGGTAATTGTCGTTTACCATAAAATCGCAATCTTTAAACCAGCTGAAATACGCTACGGGAGAGAAGCTTTCGGGAGGAATGTTCAGGTATCTCATAAACTCAGCCGAACGTTTGTTGTTGTTAAATTGCGTATGCTTGGCATAAACAATGCCTCCCGAAGTTTCATAGTTTCCCTGTTTCCACAGTGCCACGGCATTCCATGCATGTTCAACAACTGAATTGTCAAGATATAATTTACCCTGGTAGCATACACCGTTAATTGTAAACTGGTGCATGTTCCGGTTGCCCCACACCTCAATTCCCTGCCAAGGACAAGGGCATTGTTGCATGCAGGTAAGGGTTGTATTATCAACACGCAGAATGGCTCCCGTGTCCACGATAATTTTAGCGTTGGGCCCAAACTCAAGGTAACTGCTGCTAATGGTGAAGTCGGCATCTTTGTGCACGAAAATTCCCTGCCGGAAACGGGTGTTAGTGAGGTTGTTCCAGTCGGGAGTTCCGGGCCAGATGTCCACCATCTCATCGTAGGTGTAAAGGTCTTCGTCGAGG
>QMPO01000278.1 GCA_003648625.1 Bacteroidota bacterium | reverse complement strand
TGTATTGATTTTATTTACGCATTTTTTCAAAGGTGGAAGCCCCCCATTTCGAGAGTACCCGATAACTATAAATCATTCACGGCTTTAATGCAATCTTTTGTCATCGTTTAGGACGCAACTGATTTTGTAATTATTTAAATAGCTCGAAAACAGGCGTGTATAATTCGCAAAAGTATGTTAATAACATTAACCTGCCTGCTTACTGATGTTCCGAGAAGTAAGAGAAACCATGAATGTTGCAAATGCAACAACGCTGATCGAGCTGATGGGCATCAACACGGCTGCAATAAGAGGCGATAATGTTCCCTGAATAGCGAAATAAATACCGACGACATTGTATAAAAACGAAATAAGAAAACTGACATTCACAATTCGGATTGAAACTTTAGTGTACTTAATAAAGCGGTCAATCATGCCAAATTTCGATGATTCGATAATACCATCGCATGCAGGTGAGAAACTGTAAATATCATCAGCAATAGTAAGTCCCACATCACTCTGTATCAGGGCGCCTGCGTCATTCAGTCCGTCACCGATCATTAATACCTTTTTTCCTTGCTTTTTAAGATCTTCTATAAATTTCATTTTATCGGTAGGACTTTGATTAAAAAACAACCTTGTTTCTGAACCGAAGATTGGAATCAGGTTGTTTTTTTCCGATTCATTATCTCCGGATAAAAGAAATAAATCGTAGTTTTCCTTACGTAAATGTTCAATTACCTGTTTTAACCCCTCACGGTATTTATTTTCGATACTGAAGAACCCTTTTACTTTAGCACCGATAAAAACATAAACATTGGTTGAAGCAACATCTGCATCTTCTTTACCCGTTACAAATTTTTTCGAGCCGATATTTATGCGAATTCCGTTAACTATACCTGTTATGCCCATGGCAGGTATCTCCTGAAAGCTTTTAACCTCAACTGATTCTGTGAGTTCAATACTGTCTTTGATAGTTGCACTTAACGGATGACTTGAGTTGGCAGTTACCGATTTTATCATGATCAGTTCATCACGGCTCAAGGTGTCACCGATGAATGTTACCGCCATTGACCTGGCCTGGGTTAACGTGCCGGTTTTATCAAATACAATGGTGTCTATTTTGTTAAGATCTTCGATCACCTGGGTGTTTTTGATATAAAAGCCTTTTCTGCCAAACATGCGCATAGTGCTTCCGAAGGTGAACGGTATAGTCAGGGCCAGAGCACATGGGCAGGCAATGATTAGTACCGAAGTGAAAGCAAACAATGCCAGCGAAGGATTGTTAAACAGCCAGTAAACGGCGGCAATAGTAGCTATCAGCAGGATAATTACCGTAAAATATTCGCCAATCTTATTGATCCTGGTATTCAGTGTGGAATGATCAGATGCCTTTTTCTCATCCTGGTTCCAGAGTTGAGTGAGGTAGCTTTGCTCCACTTCGTGAACAACTTCCATTTCAATGGCTCCGCCAACTTGTCTTCCTCCGGCGAAGATAAGTTCACCTTCTTTTTTTGGAACCGGGATTGATTCACCGGTTACAAAGGAATAATCAATCTTTGCCTGCCCTTTCATCAGTTTGGCATCGGCAGGAATAAGTTCCTGGTTACGGATAATAATGTGATCACCGCTTTTAACGCTTTTGAGGGGGGTGGTGACTTCCTTTCCGTTGATCAGTTTGGTGACGGCCACCGGAAAATATGATTTATAGTCGCGTTCGAATGACAAAGCCTGGTATGTTTTTCCCTGGTACCATTTTCCTATGAGCAATAAAAAAACAAGCCCAACAAGTGAATCCAGAAAACCGATTCCCCGGCCGGTAAAAATATCGTACGAGCTTTGGATGAACAAAGTGAGAATTCCCAATGTAATGGGGACGTCAATATTGACCATCTTGTGTTTCAGGCCTTTAAAGGCAGACAGGTAATAATCGCTGGCACTGTAAAAAACCACAGGAAGCGAGAGCAGGAAACTCAGCCAGCCAAAATATTGTAAAAATTCCGTCTCCAGAAGTTCGCCTCCGGGTAAATACTCAGGAAAGTTGTACAACATTACATTGAGAAGACTGAACCCGGCAACCCCAATCTTTAAAAGCAAATCCCGGTCAGCATTTTTCCCTTTGTTTTTTTCCAGTTGGTTAAGGGAGATGTCTGGAATATAGTGAATGGAAACTAATAATTCGACAAGCTGCCGCAGGCTGATCTCCTTATCTTTAAATGTGATATTTACTGTCTTGGCCGGAAAATTAACACTCGACTGGATAATGCCGGGGTTTAATGTAGCCAGGTTTTCCAGAAGCCATATGCAGGAAGCGCAGTGTATTGTTGGAACGAATAATTCAACTTTACTGATGCCTCCGTCTGAAAATATAAGGAGTTTTTCCCTAATTTCATCCAGATCAAGATAGGCATATTTGTCACCTACTTCTGCCTGCTCGATTTTAATGCCCGACATTGGCTGGATCTCATAATACTGATCCATTTCTTTGGCATTGAGGATTTCATAAACTGTTTTGCAGCCGTAACAGCAAAAAGGTTTGTCGTCCCACATAACCGGATGCTTCCCGCAATCTTCTCCGCAATGAATACATTTAACACCCATGATGGCTGTGTGGTTTTAGGTAATACCGTTGGCTTTATTTTACTTTATACTCAGTGAAGGTTATAGCCCACATTCCCCTGGGCTGACCTTTTTTAAAGTTTGTTGCTTTGTCTTCAGGATATAATTCACTGATAGTTTTCATTAATTCAGGTGTAATATTCTTACCTGGCTCGCCATGGCAATTGAGGCAAACGGTACCAACATACATCGGGTCATAAAACACCGGGTGCCCTTCTTTATCGGGAATGATCTTTGGCGATAGCGGTCTGCCGCCAAGCCACTCCAGAATATACGACTTAAAAAGTTCACTCTCTTCCGGGTCGGTTTCATTAACCGGGTTCCGGTATTTTTTTGCCAGCCTCCTGACCGTTACCGATTCGGCTTCGGAAACAGAATCGGTTAACTCCATAGCTTTTGTATAGCAAAAGTTTACGGCATATTCCAGCCCTTCTTCTTTAATAGCTTTTTTAAGGTGTTTCTGCAAGGCCGATGTAGTTTTCCTGGCAATGTCTTTACCTCTAACGATTAGGGCATTTCTCACGGAATCATTCAGGGCTATGTATTCATTTGCACTACCTGACGTTGAATTAGTTGCAGATAATTCTTTTTGAGGTTCTTTTTCTGTTTTTTTATTTGCCTTGTGCTGTACACAGCCTGAAAGCAAAAAGACTAAAGCTATTACAACATATTTTGCCAATCTCATAATATCTGAATTTTATAGTTTAACTTCAATAACCTTACCTGTAAAACGAAGATCTTTACCTGCAAGCGGGTGGTTGAAATCCATAGTGACGGCATCTTTCAGGATAGTAATAATTTTTCCTAAATGTTTCTGTCCTTCGTTGTCAGTCATTGGAATAATATTTCCTTTCTGTATCATTTTTTCATCAATTTTACCGTCCACCTCAAAAGTGTCCAGCGGAATATCGAAAACAGCATATGAATCAACAGGTCCGTATGCATCATCCGCTTTAATAACAAAATCAAAAGAATCTCCGGAAGATAAGCCCATCAGGTTTTTTTCAAACGCCGGCAATAAAATATTCGTGCCGAAATTGAAAATAACAGGGTTTATTTCGGCATGCGTATCACTGTTTTCTGCAGTGTTGGCATCCTGG
>QMPO01000277.1 GCA_003648625.1 Bacteroidota bacterium | reverse complement strand
TACTATAGAAATAATATCCGTCAGGTAATCCTGAAGCCTTCCACCGGATCACGTGTTTTCCGTTACTGAAATATTTATCAGCAAGGACAGTTACTACTGTACCGCTAATTGTATATACGGTAACAGTGACGTGATCGGCATCATCCAGCGTAAATTCGATGTTTGTTACTTCGTTAAATGGATTAGGATAATTCTGTTTTAGTGAAGCGTTCATCGGGTTTTCTTCAACGGCATCCACATAACGATTAGGTTCTCCGGGGGAGAAATCAGGCATCATATACCATGTATCTGAACCATCCGGAAAACGGCCATACGAAGTGTCGGCAATTTGTGCTCCATAAGTGAGACTGTCAAGCACATTCTGATTTTCGTCCCAAAGTCCTACTTGTTCACCGCTTCCGCTTAATTTGAAGTTCAGATTCAGAACACTCCATTCCGGGTCTTTGTTGGCATAAAATACAATAAATCCTCCTGCAGGTACAGTAACAGAATCCGGATAAGTGTCTGGTATCTGGAACATGGCTTCGGGATCAACAAGATCATCAGCCATATAATACCCACCGAGCATAACAGGTTCATTACCTGGATTGTAGATTTCTATCCAGTCAGGATAATCATCCTGTGGGCCGGGAACAGCATTGTCGTTACTGGCCATAAATTCATTGATGAATAACTCGGCTTCGGGCGGGTTGGGATTTGTGTTCGATGCTCCGGGTGTAAAATCTGTCATAAAACCCCATGCATCAGCACCATCAGGATAACGGCCAAATGAAACGTCAGTGCTTTGTGCTTCATAGGTTAAATTATCAACAACTATCTGAGATGGATTCCATAGTCCAATAGACTCACCACCAGCGCTCAATTTGAAATTTAGATTCAGCACACTTGATGCCTCGCCTTTGTTGGCATAAAACAATATGTAGCCTCCGGCAGGTACAGTAACAGAATCCGGATAAGTATCCGGTATCTGGTACATAGCTCCCGGATCATCCAGGACGTCAGACATATAATATCCTCCAAGCATTACGTCTTCCGCCCCGGCATTGTAAATCTCAATCCAGTCAGGATAATCACCCTGTGGGCCGGGAAATGCAAATTCGTTGCTTGCCATGAACTCGTTAATAAAAAGACTGGCCGGCGGTTCGTAAGGATCAAAGTTAAAGTTAAAATTATACAGTTTGCTGCCTCTGTCAGCAACCATATAAATTACATGTTCATTTTCGCCAAAAGTTACCCCTTCGGCCTGGTCTAAAGGTATATACCACGAGCGTAAAAACTCTCCGGTTTTTGTAACCTCGTTTAATGAATAGGCTTCATCACTTACAATAAAAAGTGTTTTCCATACGGGATGTATTGTTATTCCCGAAACATCCGGAGAAAAATCCAATTCGGTTCTGAATAATTCAACACCGTTAACAGTTAGTTCTATTAATTGAGGATTGTTTTTCTCTCCTAAAACAAAAATATGGCCTGTTTCCGGGTCAATAGTAATACCTTCCAATCCATTAACCTGGTTCTGGTTGTGATCCACTTCAAATTCACCGATTAATTCTCCATCAAGGTTCAACATAACAACCTTCCAGTTAGCTTCTTCAACAACAAAAATGGTATCATAATTAACGCTAAATGCAATTCCTTCAAAATCGGATCCATTTACAACAAGCGTGTTGAGTAATTCAGCTGACGTAGAAATCTCATAAATATTAGATATGGTACCATCGTTATTAGTAAACAAGGTTCCGGTTTCCATATTATAGACTAAACCGGATGGTTCATCAAACGGCATATCAAAGACTTCTTGCGGTGTCCAGTCAGTAACCTGGTACGACAGCGGGTTTGAGCTGCCTTCAGAAGGGTAAAATGTTACTGAGGGAGCATCGTCCGTTGCTTCAAGATACCAGTTAACATACGTACCCTTATCCATGGCCGGGATGGTTCCACTGAACATGTTGTCGCCGGCATCAGCCATCTCAACATCAATATAACCTTGACCAGCATTATATTTTAAAGTAACAGTAAGCCCGGTTTCAGAAGTTGAAACATTAGCGGTAATGATAACTTCGTCAGTATCTTCCGGAAATTTCGGTTCGCGCACTACTTCTGTTATTATTGGCCCGGCTGTAAGTACATTGCTTTCCCTTGGTGTCGGAACCGTAAAAGACATCCAGTTATCTGTACCATCAGGATAACGACCGTATGAAATATCGGCTGTTTGCTGCCCAAAGGTTAAACTGTCAATTATGGTATTAACAGTGTATGAAAGTAGAACCGTTTCTCCTCCGGCACCCAGTTTAAAATTAGCATGAAGTGTGTCGGGATCAGTAATTGGATCATTGTCAGTTCCATCACACCAGATAAGCAGATAGTCTCCTGATGGAATAACAGTTGGATTAAAAGAGTAGAGTGTTGGTTCGTCTACCATATCCGACATATACATCCCGGTGATATCAATCTCCGTCTCTCCGAAGTTGTATAGTTCTATCCAGTCACCATAATTTCCAAACTCATCTTGAATGCCATTATCGTTTTTAGCAATAAATTCATTAATTTTCAGCGTAATATTGCTTTTACCTGGTGAAGCTGTAAACCCCATTTCAGGATGGATTATGAATGATTGCCATGCATTACCTCCGTCAAGAACACGACCATAAGAAACATCGGTAATTTGTTCGGAATAAGTAAGCGTGTCAACAACTTCCTGAGCACTATTCCAAAGCCCGATTTGTTCACCGCCACTTCCTAATTTAAAGTTCAGGTTCAATACGCTTGAAGCTTCTCCTTTGTTTGCATAGAACACGATAAAACCACCTGCAGGTACCGTCACCGAATCAGGGTATGTGCTTGGAATCTGGTACAATGCTTCAGGATCATCAAGTACGTCCGACATATAATAACCACCCAGCATGACAGCTTCGCTGCCAGCATTGTAAATTTCAATCCAGTCAGGGTAATCACCCTGTGGCCCGGGGAATGATTCATTGTTACTGGCCACAAACTCGTTGATATAGAGTTGGGCATGTAAACTATTCGTTAAAACTGTTAATGAAATTGCGAATGCAATAACACTTGTAAATAAAAAGTTAATTTTCTTCATGCGATGTGATTTGAATTAAAAATTGGTTTTGTTGCAAGATTTAAAGAAATAATACTGTTAAATCAATTCAGCATCAAATTTATTAGCATAATTCCATTAAGTAAAGAATTTTGCCTCTATTCGCACTATACAAACAGTTTATTGTAGTTTACGAAATTAAAATTGTTATTTGTAAAAACCCCTACATATAGTAGTGTATAAATCATGAAATCAGTTAGATACACTACTGAATAACCTTGATACATCATAAATCTAAGTTTATTTAAATAAACAGGAAAGATATGCTGCTAAGGTTTGTATCATTTTTATAGTTGAATTTGATGATTTAAATCGATCAGGTTTTATGTAAAAAAGAAATATACAGGTTTAAGAATGAAAAAACCACTGAGGTACCCCAGTGGTTTTTGAAAAATAATTATCAATCTGTTTTAATGTTGTGTTATCATCGATAAAGTAAACCTATTTAATAACAGATGCTTTTTTAACGACTGTTCCCGTTGACGTCTGAATACTATAGAAATAATATCCGTCAGGTAATCCTGAAGCCTTCCACCGGATCACGTGTTTTCCGTTACTGAAATATTTATCAGCAAGGACAGTTACTACTGTA
>QMPO01000276.1 GCA_003648625.1 Bacteroidota bacterium | reverse complement strand
TCGGTACGCTCTACCTGGTAAGCACCTATCGAATACACGTTTTTCATCATCAGGTCCCACATGGGCATCTGTGTATTCGGGTTGCTGCTTTTCAGTAATTTAACCACCAGGTTGTTCGGGGCTGTGTTTCCCTGGTCGGAGAATTCTCCGATCTGGAATACGCTGTCGTAACCGATCACCGTATATTGCACGGCCACCGCCAGGATCTGGTCGGGGCTCAGGTTTGTATTTAACGAGATAAAACCCAAACGTGTGTTTACCGTATATTCGGTCTCCCTCAGTTTTCGTGCATTTTCAAGTTTTACAAAGTCTTCTCCGGAAACAAAATAATTGTTCAGTCCGATACCGAAGGGGTCGCCAGTCAGGTAGTTGGTAACCGTATTTATATCCCGTATCTGGGCGGTATCCATTTTATACAGCATGTCGTTCGACCGGTTGCTGGGCAGAATGTCCCCATTTATCAGCGGATTGATGTACTGGTTGTGGATGTTGCTGCGTTTACCTTCACCCAGATCGGTGAAAGCCACAATATTTCTGTTCTCTTCGGTAGCAGCACCGATATTGGTAACCCAGACCTCCATTTTTGTAATGGTGATATCGGTGGTTACAATAGGCAATGTTGCCAGGGCACTTTCGTAGTTATCCCTGAATTTATGTGCCAGGAAGAAGTGGCGGTTTTCTTCATAATCCAGGGCGGTAAGTTCAAACCGGCTTGTTTGCGCTCCTCCCTGAACGGTGATGTTCTGCGTTTCGCTCTGTTGCTGTGAGAAAAGTGCCGTAACATGTGTTTTTCCGAACTGCAGCTCGGTTTTAACCCCGAAAAGGCTCTGGCTTCCCTGAATTAAAGAAGACCTTAAAGGCAGACTTACATTACCGGCCTCGATCAATTTGATGATCTCGTCCTCTTTTCCTTCGTATTTCAGTTTGAGTGTATTCTCAAAATCAAATGAAGACTCCGTATTGTAGTTGGCTTTGAACTCAATTTTATCACCAATCTTCGCAATGACGTTCATCTGGATACGCATTTTGAAATCGAAGTTGGTTGTCCGCCGCTGCCTGACGTCGAGGGCGGGGTCTTCGCGTTTGTTCGACAGGATGCCGAAACTCACTTCGGCAGAACCCTGTGGCCTGATGTCGATGGTGTTGCTTCCGAAAATACGGTCGAAGGCTTCGCCTCCCACATAAATTTTAGGAATTAACCGCGAGCCGTCTGATGTTCCGGCCGTTTGCGTCCGCTCGTCCCAGTAGTTTTGTATATCTCTCTGCAGGTCGTAGTCTTTGTAATCTTCAAAGTCCATTATGGTTGGCGGACGGTAGGTGAAATCTCCTATTTTGTTGACAAACTCATAGGTGTTGGTTTCCGGGTTATAGATGATTTCGCGGTCGATGTTTTCCGGGTCGTTCAGAAACAGGGGACTTGTATTCTGGTTGTCGAGATAGGGGTTTCCGGTGTTGTCGGAAAACGGGAAGATAAGATCGATATGCGAAGTGTCGCCGCTGTTTATTGTGTCGGGTGGATAGCTTACCTGAGGCACGGCTACAGCAAAAGCAGGAACCGTCAAGATAATTATCCAGGCAATTACAAAACGAATAATGAAAAAATATTTATTTTCCCTATTCAACATTCTCCCCTTTACGCAAACCGGAAAACCGGTTTTTGGTTAACTACAGAACTTTTAACGCCTCTTTTATAAGGCTCTCAACATCAGCTGTTACACCTTTCTGCAATACTCTGTTGATGGCTTTTTCAGCATTGGCTTTATTAAAACCCAAAACCATTAACCCTGATAACGCTTCATCCTTTAATGTATTGTGGGAAAAATCAACTTTTTCGGTCTTTATTTCCGCTTTTGTCAGTTTATCTTTCAGATCGATGACAATTCTTTGGGCTGTTTTTCCGCCAATACCTTTAACTGTTTGAAGAACAGATGGCTGTCCCTGCGTAATGGCCGAGTACAATTCCTCGGTTGTCAGCGAGGATAAGATCAGCCGGGCTGTACTGGCACCCACGCCCGAAACCGAAAGAAGATACCTGAAAAGTTCCCGTTCTATTCCGTCAAAAAAGCCGAACAGCACCTGGGCGTCTTCCCGCACATGAAAGTGGATGAAAAGTTTGGCTTCCTTACTGTCTTTTATCTTACTGAATGTATTTAAGGAAATGTTGACAAGATAACCGATCCCGTTATTTTCCAGAACAACATAAGAGGGGTTTTTCTCAATCAGGGCACCTTTTATAAACTCATACATGAAGCAATTACCGGATTTTGGTTAAAGGGCAAAAATACAATAAAAAACATACGTTGAAACAGTAAAATCAGGATGTCTGCTACTTGCTTGCCAGCAGTTCGCGTATATGGCTTTTGACACCTTCCACATCGAAGCCGCAATATCTTTGCAGCTCGGCAATGGAGCCATGCCTGATAAATTCATCGGGGATGCCCAGAGAAGTCACCTTGTTCCGGTAGCCGTATTCATTTTTGAATTTCGTTACGGCACTGCCTAAGCCCCCGGTTACAATACCATCTTCCAGGGTGACGATGTGTGTATATTTTTCAAACATCCGGTGCAGCAGTTGTTCATCTATCGGCTTCAGGAAGCGCATATCCACAACCCCGGCATCGATGCCTTCGGCGGCTAATTCTTTAGAGGCCTGCAGGGCAGCGTTTCCGGCATGCCCGAGGCTGAGGATCACCACCTGTTCGCCGGCAATGATCTCTCGTCCCACGCCGGGTTCCAGTTCATGCAGGTCCGATTTCCAGTTTTCCAGTACGCCGAAATTTCTCGGGTAGCGGATGGAGAACGGCCCGCCGGAATATTCCGAAGCGGTGTACATCATATGGCGCAACTCGGCTTCGTTAAGCGGTGCTGCCACCACCATATTGGGAATGCTGCTCATGTACGCCAGGTCGAAAGCTCCGTGGTGGGTAGCTCCGTCTTCACCCACAAGCCCGGCCCGGTCGATGCAAAATACGACGGGCAATTTTTGCAGGGCCACATCATGGATGATCTGGTCGTAGGCACGCTGCAGGAAGGTGGAATAAACCACACAGAACGGTTTGAGCCCGCTGACAGCCAGTCCGGCCGAAAACGTGACGGCATGCTGCTCGGCAATACCTACATCGAAAACCCGCTCCGGCATTTTGTGCATCATATCTATAAGAAAAGAGCCCGTAGGCATAGCAGGGGTGACGGCGACTAATTTGTTGTTTTTTTCGGCAATTTCGATAATCGTTTCTCCGAAAACTTCCTGGTAGGTGGCAAACTTCGTTTCGTCATTGATGAGCCTGCCGGTTTTCCTGTCGAATTTTCCGGGCGCATGAAACCGCGTCTGTTGTTTCTCGGCCTGCGCAAAACCTTTTCCTTTCTTGGTGATGACGTGCAGTAACTTCGGGCCGCTAATTTCTTTGATATCCGAAAGCACTTCCACCAGTTTGTTGACGTCATTGCCGTCAATGGGGCCGAAATATTTGAAGTTCATCGCCTCGAACAGATTGCTTTCCTTCAGCATGCTGCTGTTTAATGCCCCGGTGCTTTTGTCGATGGAAATACCGTTGTCATTCAAAATTACCAGGATATCGGCATGGGAAACCCCCGTATTGTTAAACCCTTCGAAAGCCATGCCACCGGTTATGGCGCCGTCGCCGATAACAGCAATATGATGCCTGTTGCCTTCTTTTTTCAGCTGCGAAGCGATGGCCATACCCAGGGC
>QMPO01000275.1 GCA_003648625.1 Bacteroidota bacterium | reverse complement strand
TTGCACATCGTATTCCCCGTTCCACTCCGTAAGTCTATTCATTGCCTGCATATAAACAGGTCCTTTGCTTTTTATTTTCTCAATGTCTGTATATCTAACTACAAGATCCCTGATCTTTTTATCTCTTTCTGATTTCACATCGTTTTGGATACGTTTCATTTCCTCAAGGGTCCATTTAAGTTGACTGTCGGCCAGCTCCCTGACACGGTGTGCTCTGTACCCCGGATAATAATAACCGGGATATAATATGCCATCTACCCTGTGTGGGGCATTGTTAGAGGTTCCGATAAAGCCGTCCTCAGGATTGATCAGTTTCGGGTTTTTGTCAAAGCTGTAAAAGCCTTTGATCATCGTTGTGCTGTCCGATCCGTCTAATATCAGTTTAGAGTTTACCGTGTGCGAACGAATAGGGATCTTTCCTGTAGCCCAGCAGGCAATGTTATCATCGTTGTCACCATAAACAATGTACAATCCAACAATATCAACCAGAGAAGTTGCCTTTTCGAATGTTTCGAGGTTTTGTGCATTGTTGATCTCATACAAAGCCTGCAAAGCAGTTGTCTTCACCTTGTTTAATGCCCACCAGAAACTTATCGGACTTTCCTCAACCGAAGAAATGTTATCAAATGCCTGATTCAGTATGGGCCCGTGGATGGTATTTTGTATGTGAAAGGGAACAGATTCTTTATCTTTAACTTGGATAGCATATTCCTCAATCTCATAATCTTTCCATGTTCCGGCAAATAAATATTGATTTGGGTTTTCGGGATTTACTTTTTCGCGGTACAGGTCCATGTTATCAAAGGGGAAGATGGTCAGCCCCCAACCGTAATTATTATTGTGCCCGATAAGCGCGAATGGAACACCTGCCAGGTAAAACCCGAACATTTCAAAACCCGGATAATTCAGATGGGCTTCAAACCAAACAGCCGGTTGTGAGTACGCAATATGTGTATCGTTGGCAAGCAGTACTTTTCCACTTTCGGAGCGTTCTTTGCTCATCACCCAGTTATTGGAGCCTTCCCAGACAGGTACGGGCAGGTACGTTTGCAGATTTCCGGAAAGGTCGTTTAAAAAAGTAAGTTCTTCGTTCGGGTTATAAAGTTGTGCATTGCTGGCCGAATCAATACCAAGATCTTTCAGGTAATCTTCCCCTAATTTTTGATAAATATAAGTGGTCATGGGTTCGAGACTCAAGGCTGAAGTGAAAGAAAGCGCCATATAACCAATAGCGGTATAAACATCTTCAGGAGTAAAGTGTTCCGGCTCAAAACCGATCAGTGTGAATTCGACCGGAAGGTTTCCCTCGTCAATAAAACTATTAACACCGTCAAGATAAGCCAGTGTTTGTTTTTTAAATTCTGCGTCAGCATTCTTAAATACTCTGCGGGCATTTTCAACGGCTGTTTTCCGGATGGAAAGTGTGAGCATTTTTTTATCAATTGGCAACAAATCTTCGCCAAGGATTTCTGAGAGCCGGCCACTGGTTGCCCGGCGGATCATTTCCATTTGAAAAAGACGTTCCTGTGCCTGTGCATAGCCAAAGGCAAAATAAGCATCGTGGGCATTTTGAGCATAGATATGAGGTACGCCAAAATCATCGTAAATAATTTCGGCCGGTTGATTCAGACCTTGTAATTTCACCTCGCCCGAATATTTGGGCGCAGTGCTCTTCAACCAGAGCCATGACGCAACAAAAATGATCAATAAAAGAACAAATATTCCTACCAGAATTTTAAAAAACAGTTTCATAATAAGTCAGGTTTATTTAATAAGATCCATTTCGTCCACCAGGTAGCCGGCACCGGCAAATTTATCGACAATAAAAAGGAAGTAACGAATATCAAGCGAAATATTACGACATACCTTAGGATCGTACATCAGGTCGCTCATAGTGCCCTCCCAGCAGCGGTCGAAATTCACCCCTACTAACTCGCCGTCGGCATTCAGTACCGGGCTGCCCGAGTTGCCGCCGGTGGTATGGTTGCTGGCTACAAAACACACATGCATGGTTCCGTCTTCATCGGCATAGTCGCCATAATCTTTGTTTTGATATAGTTCTTTCAGCCTGTCAACTACCACATAGTCATAAATAGCGGGGTCTTCTTTTTCCATAATTCCATTTAGCGTGGTGAAATGTTTGTAATGTACAGCATCTTTCGGATTATAGCCATCCACATAGCCATAGGTAACGCGCAGGGTGAAGTTAGCATCGGGATAAAAACGCTTGTCCGTTTCCATCTCCATCTGGGCAGCCATATAAATGCGTTGCAAACTGTCGAGCTGCCTGTTGACGCTATTCATACCCGGTTGAATATGAAAAACATACAAGTTCAATAGGTCAGCAGCCATAATAAATGCCGGATCTTTTTTTAGTTTTTTGTAGTGTTTAGGCTGGTATGAGTTTAGAAAGTCGACCAATGCTGTTTCGTTGTCAAACAGAGACTTATCAAACACATATTGTGTGTAAGCGACATAGTCATCTTTATATTTCGTATGGATGGTGTTGAAAAAAGCAGGTTTGTATTCCGGCGTCAGGTTTTCGTCGTAGAGCTGCAACAGGGCGGCCATCACTTCTTTATCAATAGGCTGGTAATAGTCCTTGAAGAATCCCTTGGCTCTGGATTTAAGAGTCTCTATTTCCTTGCCAATATTTTCTTCATTAACATCTTTTGCCTGGCTCATGTCTGCAAGATTTGAAAAATAGCGTGCAAAGCTGACAAGTTCTATCCCCAGTCCTGCTTCACGCAAATAATCAAAAGCAAGAGACAAAGGTTCCAGTTGATCGTATTCCGTTTTGAAAGCCGGCAGCAGACTGCCGTATTTTTCTTCCAGTTCCGGTGAGCTGTCAGCCCATTCCTGAAACTTTTCTTCGTAGGCTTCTTTTTTCTCAATACCCTTCATCCGCTTAATGCCACCACTTTCGCCGATCATTTTTTTCCAGTAATTGGCTACGCGGGCATCCTTGGAAGCGTACTGAATACGGACTTTCGGGTTATTTATTGTGTATTTGTTAAAAATGTCGAGGCGTGTCTGGCGTAGTTTTATTTTATGCGGATTACCTGATTCGGTAATCATTTTTACGGCATATGAAGGCAGGTATTCGTTGGTACGTGCCGGGTAACCAAAAACAAAGGTAAAATCGCCTTCATCAACGCCTTTGATCGAAATTGGAAAATGATATTTAGGTTGATAGGGGATATTTTCTTCCGAATAATCCGCCGGGTTTCCGTCTTTGTCCGTATAAATACGGAAGACAGAGAAATCGCCTGTATGGCGCGGCCACATCCAGTTGTCTGTATCGCCGCCGAATTTGCCAATGTTGGAAGGCGGAGCGCCTACCAGCCGAATATCTTTAAACGTTTCGGTGATGATCATGTAATAGGCATTTCCTTTAAAAAATGGTTTGATCACTGCCTGGTAGTCTGAATCCTTTTCAAATTCCTCAATTAGTTTATCGCTGTTTTCTCTTATTCTGGCTGATCTGTCGGTTTCGGTCATGGCATCACTTACACCTTCAAGCACTTTATCTGTTACTTCTTCCATGCGCACCATCAGGGTTACGGTAAGGCCCGGATTGGGGAGCTCTTCTTCACGGCTCATAGCCCAAAAGCCATCGGTCAGGTAATCATGTTCGATGCTGCTGTGCCGTTGGATTGAACCAAAACCACAGTGATGGTTCGTGAGCAGTAATCCCTGATCGGAGATAATCTCAGCCGTGC
>QMPO01000274.1 GCA_003648625.1 Bacteroidota bacterium | reverse complement strand
TGATCGCCATTATTTTGATCGCGCATGTGATATCTGTTACAACCGGCCTGAGCATCGCCTCGGTGGCAACGGATAAACGGATCGAAGCCGGCGGGATCTATTACATTCTTTCCCGGTCGCTGGGACTGCCCATGGGTGGAGCAATAGGTATTACATTGTTTGTTGGTACGGCGCTGAGTATCTCACTCTATATTATCGGATTTGCGGAAAATTTTCTGTCGCTTAACCAGGTACAGGAATTGTTACATCTGGCTCCCGACAGTTTGAACAGCATCCGCATTGTAGGCTCTGTCGTGCTGGTACTGCTGGTAATTATTGCCTTGATAAGCACCAATTTTGCCATAAAGACTCAATTCATTATTCTGGCAGCTATTGTACTGTCACTCATTTCCATTTTTGTGGGGATTTTTATGGGAAACGGAGCCCCTGCAGAAGGATCGCATGAGTTAATAAAACCGTTCCGCGACTTTTCCTTTGTTGAGGTCTTTGCTATTTTCTTTCCTGCTGTTACAGGCTTTACAGCAGGAGTGGCCATGTCGGGTGATTTGAAAGACCCTAAAAAAAATATTCCCAATGGTACGCTGCTGGCCATAATAACTGGTTTGGTTGTTTACCTGACGCTGGCTGTTTGTTTCTATTTTTTTATAGATCACCAGTTGCTGCTTAATAATTACAATTTTCTGATGGCTGTTGCCTGGATACCGCTTCTGGTGGTGGCAGGTGTATGGGGAGCGACACTTTCTTCAGCATTAGGTGGTGTGCTGGGTGGTCCCCGGATCATACAGGCTATCGCACAGGACCGTATCGTTCCGGGTTTTCTTGGCAAAGGCTACGGTAAAAACAACGAGCCCCGCAATGCCCTTATCTTTACTTTCTTCATAGCTGAACTAGGCATCCTCGTGGGTGACCTGAATGTAATCGCAGGGATCGTTACCATGTTCTACCTTACGGCGTATGGTGTTATCAATATTTCTTTTGCTTTGGAAAAATGGGCCAGTACAGATTTCAGACCATCGTTCAGAATACCTATCTGGATTGGTATCCTCGGTTTTCTGGCAAGTTTTATGGTGATGTTTCAACTGGATATGCTTTCCATGCTGATTGCGCTGGTGATTGTTTCTTTTGTTTATTACTTTATCAACAAAAAGCAACTGCACCTGGCTATGGGCGATGTATGGCAGAGCGTTCGCTATTCAATCCTTCGCAAAATGCTGACACAGCTTGACCGAAGGCAGCTGAATGAACGCAACTGGCGCCCTAATATATTATTATTCAGCGGAGGAACAAAGAACAGGCCGCATCTGATTGAATTCGGAAAATACCTGGTGGGAGAACACGGTGTTATATCGAATTTCGATCTCGTACTGAATAAATCATCCAAAGTTTTATTCCCGAAAAACAAACAACAGGTTGAGGATGATGAAAACGGTCACGTGGAAGGTATCTTTGCCCGGCGCCAGGAGTGTAATAACATTTACGAAGGAATTAAAACAATTGCTGCAACCTATGGTTTCTCGGGTGTGGAGCCTAACACTGTCCTGTTGGGGTGGGGCAGGCAAACGAGTAACCCAATCGAGTTTGCCAAAATGTTGAAATACTTGTCAGACCTCGATTTAAACATTGTGTTGCTTGATTATGATACCGAGCGTGGATTTGGCCGTTACCAACAAATAGATATCTGGTGGAGGGGCGGCTCCAACAACGGGAATCTGATCCTGTCGTTGATAAAATTCCTGCGGGCTTCCTATGACTGGCGGCTGGCGAAAGTGCGCTTGATGATCATTAATTATGACGAAAAGAAGGAAAAGAAAATAATAGCGGATACACAAATGGTATTGGATAATATGCGGATGGATGCCGAGATCAAAGTGGTTAATAACGGCCATGAAAAGTTGCCTGTAAATATGATCATAAAACGAGAGTCGGCGAATGCCGATCTGATCTTCCTCGGGCTGGCTGAAGTGCAGGAAGGGATGGAAAAGGAGTTTGTGAAAAGAGCCGATGAGTTGTATAAAGACCTGGGAACCATTGCCCTGGTAAAAGCATCATCGTTTTTCAAAGAGTTGCATATCGGACTGTAAACGGAAGGGGTTTTCTTCGGCCGTAAATTTATTTATTTTTGCTATGCAAAAACAGGATTCTAGTGCATACGGAAAAAATCAAAGAAATTAACGGGAAACAACTGTACGACAGCTTTATGTCGGGAGCGCACCGTATTTTTGAAAATCAACGGTTACTGAATAAGATCAACGTATTTCCGGTGGCAGATGCTGATACCGGGACAAACCTCGCTTCCACCATGAGGTCGATCATTCAGAGTTCACAACCGCATCAAAACCTGAAAATATCCGCAGTTTCCATTGCTGATGCTGCATTGACAGGAGCAAGAGGAAACTCCGGAATTATTTTTGCCCAGTTTCTTTACGGGTTCAGCAACGAACTCAAAGCCAAGGAAGCTATCACTGTGGAGGATTTTGCTGAAAGTATGCGAAGTGCTGTGAATTACGCTTACGATGCGATTGCCAACCCTGTGGAAGGAACGATTCTTTCCGTGATCAAAGACTGGGCAGATCATCTCTGCCAGGTGAAAGAAAACTGGGATGACTTTAAACTGGTACTCGTTGAAGCTTTTGATAAAGCGAGCGAATCGCTCAAAGAAACTTCGGTTAAAATGAAAGAGCTGACAAAAACCGATGTGGTAGATGCCGGTGCCAAAGGTTTTGTCGTTTTCCTGGAAGGGATGCTCGATTTTTTTAAAACGGGTAATCAGATAAACACGGAAACGCTGGCAGCTGATGAAGTGGTTGAAGAAGATGTGATCGGACATGATGTGATTACCTACCGCTACTGTTCCGAAGCGCTGATTACGGGCGAATACCTCGATAAAAATCAGATCAAAAAACTGATTGAGGGGTTTGGCGATTCGTTGGTGATTGCAGGCTCGCCGCAGAAAATGCGTATTCATATCCACACGGATACTCCGTGGTTGTTGTTCGTGGAACTGGGTAAGCTGGGCAATATAACAGCGCAGAAAGTGGATGATATGGTGATGCAGAATGTCATTGCTTCTGCTACAGAAAACAATGTGGCTCTCGTGACCGATTCGTCGTGTGATTTGCCCCAGGAGCTGATAGAAAAATACCGGATCCATGTGGTACCATTGAGTATTCACTTCGGCGAAACTTTTTATATTGATGGCGTGACAATGAAACCGGAGCAATTCAATAAGATGCTGGACAGCGCCCCGGTATATCCTTCTACATCACAGCCGGCTTTTAAAGAATTTTATAATAGATTTAACTACCTGGCAACGCATTATCAAAGTCTCATCAGTATTAATATAAGCGGTAAACTCAGTGGTACGTGGCAAAACAGCCTGAACGCTGCGCGGAAAGTAGCCGCAGAAACCGGAAAAAGAATTGATGTTGTGGACAGCCGGCGGCTAACATCGGGTATGGGTATGATCCTTTTGCGATCTGCCAAAGCTCTGAAAGATGGAATGACCCATGACGAGCTGATGGAGAAAATTCCTGAATGGATCTAAAAGTCGAAAATACTGGTTACAACGCGAACCCTGAAATATATGGTGAAAAGCGGCCGGTTGAGCAGTACCAAAGGGGTTATCGGAAAACTGCTTAATCTGAAACCGGTGGTTGTTGTGACCAATGAAGGAACCATCAAATCATTTGGGAAACCGTTCACGCTGAAACAGTCAATGCGCCTGGTGATGAAAGAGTTTGAAAAGAT
>QMPO01000273.1 GCA_003648625.1 Bacteroidota bacterium | reverse complement strand
TCCAGCATACTTTCAATATCACTTACATTCTGCGGTAAAATCGAATGGCGGTAAAAGTTGTCATCTATTGCCCTTTGCAACTTATCTGCCGAAGCTTCAAGCCGGTCAATCCGTTCAATCTTATCAGCAAAACTTGCTTTTTCATCGTTCAGATAATTGATAACACCCTCCTTAAAAACAAGGACTCCCTGTTCGACTGTATCGATAAAATTATCAATATCGAACACCAATTGTTTCACATTTTTGTACAACAGCGACATATTACTCCTTATTGGTTTACTCGTACAAAAATAAGCAAATCCTGAACCCCTGAGTTCAAGACAGAGTTTGTGTAAAGGTAAAACAGCATTCTGTAAAGGAGGTGTGATCTCATACATAACTGATTTTCTCCTAATTAACAAGTTTACTGTAGGGGGTGGCATTCCCATTTTATCTCAAATGCGTAACTTATGTCGAACAGATATATGGTTGTTATTCTTTCTAAATTCACAGGTGTAACCTATTTTTGCCTTTAAAGAACGATTTACACGTATGATCAGGGAACACATAAAAAAACACGATCAATTATCACTGGAGATCAAACTCGAGTTTCCTGCCTCAGTTGACCGCAGGAAAAAGAACAATTATTTTGTCAACATATACCTTTTTCTTCCGAATGCTCTTGATGTAAACAAACATAGTTTTACCAAACAGGATTTTTATAACTCCCTGAAAACATACATTCGCCTGACAACTCCCCCTTATTCATTACAAAATATAATTAACGGAAAAAACAGTCCATTTGCCAAACTGCGGGAAAGCATCTTAAGCTATGTATCTTCTCCTGACACGGATAAAAAAGATGATTTTGAACTCCAGGTAAAACGATTTTGCTCGATCATTGGAACAGCGCTACGGCGGGAGAGCAATCATATACTGAGGGCTAAAAATAGTGACGAGCAGGAACGTGTAACAAATGACTATCTGGCGAGTATCAAAAATATCCGCAGCCATTTCAAAGAACTGGAAAAAGAAATCAATACCCAGGTGGGTAACGGTAACGCTTACGATATATATCGCTTTGCCGACGAATACCAGAGCCTTCTTGTTGAGAGAAGTCTTTTCGGACTCCTCGACAAACTATCCCGCAAGAAAAACGGTTGCGCAAAGGAATGCACAAACAAACTTGAAGGACTGGTGCTGGAAGAGATGCGCTACCGGGAAGAAAGAGGTTACCCATCAGTTGCTTATACGCACCGTACAAATGAAGATGTGCTACACCGTGCCAGCCGACTGAAAAAATTTATCGAAAGCAATCTTTTTTTGAATACTGACACAAAAAAGGACGGAGTGATCTTTGAGCAAATCATGTTTGCCATGGCAGCCGGCCTGGCCATGCTGTTTGCCACAGCCGTGGCATTTGCCTCTCAAATGATCTACGGCAACCTTACACTCCCGTTTTTTATAGCACTTATAATCAGCTATATGTTTAAAGACAGGATCAAAGAACTTGTAAGGATCTATTTTAACAAAGAACACCACAAATTTTTCCAGGATTTTAAAACCAGCATTTATGACCAACGGGCAAAAAAGATTGGATTTCTGAAGGAAAGTTTTCAGTTTATAAAACACCGGCATCTTGCCGAAAATATCTTTACGGCAAGAAACAGCATGCGCAGTACGGAGATAACTAAAGAATCTATGGGTGAGAAAATCATTCTTTACAGGAATAAAATCAAAATATTTTACAAAAAAGTAAAAGCACTCAATGACTTTTCAGGGACAACAGAAATATTGAGGCTGAACATAGCGCACTTCACAAAAAACATGGACGACCCCAAAAAAGAGCTCTTTGTCCGAACTAAAAACGGGTTTAAACGGTCGTCAGCCAGAAGATCGTATCATTTAAATTTAATTCTCAGTTATTCCAACGGAAAAACAGATGAAATAAAACTTTATAAACTTATTGTCGACAGAAACGGAATTAACCGTATTGAGCGTATCAGGAATAATTAAAAAGGAATATTTGGAGCGAAAAGAACAGTGCATCAGAAAAAAATATAACTTTATAACAAATTTAATTATTCATCAAACAATTAGAAACATGAGAAAAAACTACTTTTTAATGATTGGAATGATGGCAATTATACTGACATTCTCACTATCAGTAAACACTGCCTATGCCCAACTTTACATCAATGAATTCATGGCCAGCAACGATGCTGCTTTCCCGGGCCCCGCAGGGGATTACCCGGATTGGATTGAAATTTACAATGCAGGCTCGGAAGATGTGATGCTTGGCGGCTATTATATGTATGATACACTAGACGTAAGCCAGGCTTACCAAATCCCGTCAACCTATCCTGATTCTGTTACGGTACCTGCGGGTGGGTACATTTTGTTCTATGCCAACAAAGATGAAGATTTGAGTGTTCTGAACCTCAACTTCAAATTAAGTGGAAGTGGTGAACAAATCGGACTGTGGGATCCTGATCAAATAGCAGTAGACGGTCTGACGTATGATGAACAAACAACCGATGTTTCCTATGGTCGTTACCCGAATGGCACAGGTGACTGGGCATTTATGACAAATTACACACCGGGAGCAGCCAACACAAACCCTACCCCTCCGCCTCCCGAATTGTACATCAACGAGTTCATGGCAAGCAACGATGCTGCTTTCCCCGGGCCCGCGGGCGATTATCCCGACTGGATTGAGATTTACAATGCCGGATCGGAAGATGTAATGCTCGGCGGATATTACATGTACGATACGTTGGATGTTACTCAGGCATATCAGATCCCGGACACTTACCCAGATTCCGTTACGGTTCCTGCCGGTGGTTACATTTTGTTTTATGCCAACAAAGATGAAGATTTGAGTGTTTTGAACCTTAATTTCAAATTAAGCAGTGGTGGTGAACAAATCGGACTATGGAATCCTGATCAGGAGCTATTCGATGGAATAACCTACGAAAGCCAAATCTCAGACACCTCATATGGCCGCTATACTGACGGTACGGACAATTGGTATTATATGAGCGATTACACACCCGGGGCAAGCAATACTAATCCAAATCCCGGGCCTGGTGATGTTGAACTGTACATTAACGAATTTATGGCAAGCAACGACGACGCTTTACCCGGTCCGCAAGACGATTATCCCGACTGGATTGAGATTTACAATGCCGGTGATGAAGACGTAATGCTTGGCGGTTATTATATGGCAGATGACCTTACTGACCCGGAAGCCATGTACCAGATTCCTGATATATATCCTGATTCCGTAACTGTTGCTGCAGGTGGCTTTATCATCTTTTACGCCAACAAAGAAACCGATTGGAGTGTACTTAACCTGGCTTTCAAGTTAAGTGGCAGCGGTGAGCAGGTCGGCCTTTGGGACCCGAATCAGAATGTGCTTGACAGCCTCTCTTATGGAGCGCAGATAGCCGACACATCTTATGGCCGTTTTCCGGATGGTTCAGATACATGGTATATGATGCCCGATTTCTCTCCGGGCGAACCTAACCGTTATGTAGATGCTGTTGAAGAAAACCCGATGAATGCTTCACTAAAACAGAATTATCCTAATCCTTTTAACGAGTTTACCAACATCGAGTTTACGCTGGATAATGCCGATCACGTAACTATTACCGTATATACAATTAGCGGTACAGTAGTAACTGTCCTTGCTGATAAATATTTCAGTAACGGAAAACACGTGATCCGGTGGAAGGCTTCAGGATTACCTGACGGATATTATTTCTATAGTA
>QMPO01000272.1 GCA_003648625.1 Bacteroidota bacterium | reverse complement strand
TCGCTGGATATAGAACCGGTGTACGAAACTTTGAAAGGGTGGAACCGTGAACTGGAAATAGTTGAGCATTATACCGACCTGCCTGTCGAATTAACGGATTATGTGTCTTTTATCGAAAAAAATGTGGGCGTACCGGTAAAAATTGTTTCTCTGGGTCCTGACAGGAAAGAAACAGTATTTAAATAAATTTGATTCCCGGACCTGACTTTAAATAGTTAAGAACTAAGCTTGCCGCTTGCCGATTATATTAAACTCCCGTATAAAAAGTAAAGTAGGCGTTTGCCAGGAAATTCCACACAGTTACTACTGCAATAGCAAACACTTTGGCCAGATAAAAGTTCATTTTAAATCGACTCACCAATAGCCATAGGATCAGGGTATTTATACCAAGGCCGATCAGTGAGATGGCAAGGAACTCTGTATATTCCCGGGCGATTTCGGGGTTGGTACTCTCAAAAGTCCATATTCTGTTCAGATAGTAATTTGTGGAAGCTGCTGTGGTAAAACCTATGGCATTAGCAACATATTTAGGAATATGCAACTTTTCTTTCGTCAGGTAAGTGATGCCGAAATCAACAAAAACCCCTGTAAATCCGACAAGCCCGAATTTCAGGAATTTTAAAAAAAATGCTTTGGAAAAGAAATCATCCATAGGTAACAATAAAGGTTAATATATGATCAGGACTACAAGGAAACAGTTCATTAGAAATGTGAGCGATTAATTTCCGCAAAGATAGCATAATCATATTTCATGAGCAGTCAAAAAAAAGACGGGGAAATCCCCGCCTTATTTATGTTATATGATGTAACAGTGAACTTACTGCACAATCATTTTCCTGGTTACCTTTTGTGTTCCGGTATAAACGGAATAAAAATATACTCCCGGAGTCAGGTCGCTGACATTCATTTTCAGGTTATGGGTGCCAGCCGTTTTATAACCATAATTTTTTGTATGGACAATCTGTCCTGTTATTGAAAACACCTGCAAACTGAGGTCAGCGCCTTCGTTAAGCGTTACGGCTACATAAGTCTGCTCGTTGGTCGGGTTCGGGTAGTTTTGCGAAACGTCAAATATGGCCGCAGAAGTTTCCTCGGTACCAACAATCGGAACGAATGCCGGTAAAAAAACCATTTTATTCAGTACCGGGGCATGTGTTGGCGGGTCGGGTTGCAATGAGTTCCCTGGTAGTTGGTCCGTTTGATAAAGAATAGGATAGGAGTTATTTAATAACTTTGGAGATGCCGAAGGGTAAACACATTCACTAATAATATGGAAAATGTCATTATTTAAATCAGTGAATTCTCCCCAGTCGCTGTTACCTTCTTTAGAACTTACCCATATATGTCTGTAGTTATAATCTTCGGTGGCAAAGCCGAGGGTAAGCGCACTGTAAAAAATCCTGATAACATCGTTGCTGATGACAATTTGAGGCATACTCGTCAACGAGGCATAATAAGGAGCAACACCGATAATAGTGTCTTCTCCGTTGGGTAAAGTCCACGCTGCCAGCTGGCCATTCTGGTAAATAGGTAAAGTACTCCAGTCATCAGGAATAATGTCCGACCTGATCTGTGCCGTGTCCAGTGGCGGCATGGTCTCGTTCCAGTAAACCAAACCGTCGGAATAAGGGTAATATGACCACGCATCGTCATCCGGTGTGTCATCAATATGGATCTGACGGCCAAAAGCTACGTGTACAATACCGTCATCATCAATGGAAATGGCATTGTATCCATCGCCACCACCACACTTAGGAAGATCACCTCCGTTGCCGTCAAAGAATGGGTCGGGGCTTTCGTAAAACGTTACACGTTCCCAGTTGTCGCCATCGTCATCTGATTTCATGACAATGCCATCGGCAATACCACCAAAAGCAACAAAAGCAATAACGCCGGCATTGGGTTCGGCCCAGGCATAATCATCGGCGCCCCAGGCTTTGGCGTAATCGGAGCCCATGCCGTCTAATAGGGCATTTTCCGGGTCCCATGTCAGGCCTCCGTCAAAAGAGCGTGAATAAACAATAGCTCCACTTAATCCTTCATAAGGGTCGCCTCCATTTTGTGTAACAGGTAAATTGGCAATAACATGGATAATGTCCCTGTTTTCCCCGGAAGTGGATACTCTGGCCCAGGCCATAAAATCATAGCCGTCAGGGCCGTTCAATGTAAAATGATTCCATTCGCCTTCACCTTTGGTTTCCCGCCAGCTGAAGATCAGTTCACCGGCAGCATAATCGTGGGCGCAAATAATTTCTCCGTTTTCACCATAAGGGGCATAACTCGGCCAGCCAGTACGTACCGATTCAATACGTTCGGTTGGAACAGGTCCCCAATTTTGGCTGTCATAGTAATTGTAACCTGTACCCCGGTCAGACCAGTTACTGACTAAACTTTGCGTCCATACGGCACCCATGGTACCGTCTTCATATGTGTATATACGGCGGGGCATAGTTGAGTTGGATTGCAGGTCGTACCAGGTTTCCCCGACAACAATATCCTGATCCCGGTCGTTTAAAACGTAAGGATTTGGTTCTGATGCCGGATAAGTCGCTTCACCGGTAATAAAATTTGATTGTGTAGCAACCATATTTTTTAATCCGGGCTGCGGCGTGAGCGATGTTTTTTGTGCAAAACTTGCGAATACAAAACATGTTGTAATGGTAAAGAGTAAGATTCGTTTCATAATACGTCCATTTAAATTTTCTTTGATTGCCATAAAAATACGAATTATTAAGTTCCTTTTTTTGCAGACATAAAAAAAGCTGCCCGAACGGACAGCTTTTTAAATTTATATGTTCGAAATACTATTTTACAAGCATTTTCTTGGTAACAGCTTTTTCGCCTATTTCAACTGTATAGAAATAAATTCCTGGCTCGAGGTTAGAAACATTCAGTTTGAATGTATGGCTACCAAAATGATTGGCGTTTTCAGTTGTTCTGTAAACTACCTGTCCCAATACATTGCTTAAAGTTAAATTAACCGGTCCCAGAACTTCTGTGTTTACCATAATCATGGTTTCACCCGTAGCGGGGTTTGGCATGTTCTGTGAAACTTCAAAGCTGGCACTTGCATATTGGTTTTCAATACCTACTGTAAGATCCAGTGGCAGATAAACAATATTGTTGTTTACCGGTGAATGCGTTGGCGGGTCGGGCTGCAACGAGTTTCCCGGTAACTGGTCTGTCTGATACAGAAGATGGTACTGGCCGTTATGCACCTGAGGTGCTAGAGCAGGATAGACACATTCGCTGATCACATGGAAAATGTCATCGGTGTAATCGAAAAAGTCACTCCAGTTACCATCACTTTCGGAGAAAGTTCCCCATATGTGCCGGTAGTTAAAGTCTTCCGTGGCAAAGCCAAGGGTAAGAGCAGAATAGAATATCTGAACAATACCGTCATGAATGATCATCTGCGGCATACTCGTCAACGAGCCATAATAAGGTGCAACACCGATAATAGTGTCTTCTCCATTTGGTAAGGTCCATGCTGCCAACTGACCGTTCTGGTAAATAGGTAAGGTGCTCCAGTCATCAGGAATAATGTCAGCTCTGATCTGTGCCGTATCCAGTGGCGGCATGGTTTCGTTCCAGTAAACCAAACCATCTGAGTAAGGATAATATGACCACGCATCGTCATCCGGTGTGTCGTCAATATGGATCTGGCGTCCGAAAGCTACATGTACAATACCATCGTCGTCAATAACAATGGCATTGTATCCATCGCCACCACCACATTGCGGGAGGTCGCCT
>QMPO01000271.1 GCA_003648625.1 Bacteroidota bacterium | reverse complement strand
GTAGTTTCCCCCGCATACAGATACTCAGGTGGAAGCATATTAATGGCCAGCTCCGCTCCGTCTTCGGCAATACTGCGAATCATGGTGGCTCCGGCGCTTACGCTGTTCCATTTTTTGGCGTCATAGTCGTCAATACCACCCGAGGCGCCTTCCCTGAACCGAATGTAAAGATCATCTTCAAATCCGATCGTTCCACCACTTACATGCATGTTTAGCTCGTTGGGGTTGGTGTCTCTGAAATTAACCGTGTTATGTGCTTTGTATGAACTGGTAAAACTGATGTTTCCGTTGGCTTTGGTTTCCACAAAAAATCCCTGTCCGTATTGTATGTATTGCGAGCCTCCTGACCCATCTGAACGGGTGATATAATTACCGCCTGAGGCACTGTAGATCCAATATTTATCCTGGATGTAGGTGTCGTTATCATCAGCAAAAGCGTCAAAGTCGATGGCACTCGGAAAAGGATTACTGATGAGTTCCAGACCGTTATTTGTGACATTCCTGATGGTATACGAAACAGAGCCTGAAACCGGGTAACCTTCCATGATGATCGTATCGGTACCAGCTATATAGTTTGATAAGGTCAGTCCGTTACCCACAGGTACTTCATACCAGTAAGGCCAAACGTTTACCCACGGTTGCCCTGTGTTTGTATCCACTGTGGCATCCCATTCAAAAGCATAGGTATCGAGGTAAGTCATGTCAAATTGTTGCAGACGCACCTTCTTTGTCCACCCCGTGGTTGTATCTTCTACCGGCGCACCCACAAAATGCATGTAATAATTTGTTCCGGCGCTGCCGCTAATGTACGATTGTACTTCGATGCTGCCATGGTTGGTATGGCTTACACTGCTTCCGTTAAAAATAAGCGAGCCGCGTGGCGTTCCCGAAGAAGTACTGGTTTCTACCGTAATGGCTTTGCGTACATCGAGCGACATATCACCACCAACAGTTACATAGGTTGAAGGGGGGATGATCAATCCGTCAGCAACAGAGATCTTCAGGCCGCCTTCCATTATCAGATAAGTTCCGGTTTCCAGGGTTAGCTTAGCCGAACCCGTGATATTCATACCAGCGTCCTGTGCAAGAGTTGAATAGGAAAATACGGAAATAGCAAAAACTAGAGTAAATAGTTTTCTCATGGCTACTTGTTTTGTTTGTTTACGTTTTGCTTGCTGCTATTATACAGCACTTTAAGCCGAAATGTTACAATTGCTTGAAATTGTTTCCGCTTAAAGCGTTTTTCATTGTGCACAAATATACATTAAAAATCAAAAAAAACAAATTTTTCGCTACTTATTAACAATGAAAAGTGAATAAACTCAGGTGATAGAGGCCAGATTGTCAATAAAATAAACCGGAAAGAAACACCCCTTTTGGCCCGGTACAAAAAAAGCCCTGCAGAACGGAAGTCCAACAGGGCCTGTAACATTAATTATTAACTTAAGAAACCTTAATCTCGCGACTTAATCTGGCTTCTTTTGATTTGGGCAGGGAAATCGTTAAAATACCGTCGGTATAGTCAGCTTTTATTTTACTGGTATCGATGCTTTTCGGCAAAGTAAACGAACGGCTAAAACTGTTGTAGAAAAACTCCCTGCGTGTGAAGTTGTCTTTGCTTTCTTCGTTCTCTTCTTTGTTCTCCGTATGAACGGTCAGTACCTGGTTGTCAAGGCCGATTTTAAAATCTTCCTTTTTCATTCCCGGAACAGCAAACTCCAGAACGAATTGCTTGTCGTTCTCGTGGATGTTAACGGCAGGAATGGTTCCTTCTTTTTTGTCAAAACTTAAAAAGTCGTCTTCAAAACTGTTTAATAATCCGTGGTGAAACGGAAGTCTGTTAAATCTGATCAAGTTCATTTTATTTCCTTTTTTAATTTATTATTCGATTTATTTCACAACCCTTAGGTCAATAATTATTCCGCAACGGGAAATTATGTAAAAGAGTGTCAATATGACAGTTACACAAAAAAAGACAAGACAATGTGGCTGGTTTGGTTCTTGGTCATTAGTCACTGGTTATTAGTCACTGGTTATTAGTCACTGGTTATTAGTCACTGGTTATTAGTCACTGGTCATTAGTCACTGGTCATTAGTCACTGGTCATTAGTCACTGGTCATTGGATAATTGGTCACTGGTTGATTTGATAATCTGATGGTCAATTGCCGACTGCCGATTGCCGACTGCCGACTGCCGACTGCCGATTGCCGACTGCCGACTGCCGACTGCCGATTGAAGATTATTGTTTAGTATCTTTGTTGTTTCTAAATAATTGCTTTGGATAAAGTTGTTGCCAGTTTACGACCGAGCCGGATCTTATGGCCCATCCTGATCGGATTGGGTGTTACGGGATATTTATTATACCGGAATTTTGACAAAGACACTTTTACATTTCTGGAATTCAGCTGGCATGCCGTGCTTTTTTTGTTACTGGCGGTATTGATGATGGTTGTGCGCGATGTAGCTTACATGTACCGGCTGATCGTCCTGACCGATTACAACCTGAGCTGGAAACAAGCCTTTAATGTGATCATGCTCTGGGAGTTCAGTTCAGCAATTTCGCCATCGGTTGTGGGGGGAACCGGACCGGCCATTTTCTTTTTATATAAAGAAGGATTAAGCGGCGGAAGGAGTACGGCCGTTGTGCTCACGGCAATCTTTTTGGATGAGATGTTTTTTATTGTTTCGGTACCGATTGTCTATTTTGTGTTCGGCCACAAAATCTTTCCTCCCGATTCGCTGAATTACACGGCCATCCTGTCTGCTTTTTACATAGGCTACCTGGTCATCTTTGTGTACACACTTTTTCTGGCTTATGCATTGTTCATCAACCCGCAGATGTTCAAGTCGTTTATTTCATGGGTATTTCTGTTTCCTATTCTTGTCAGGTGGCGTATGCGGGCACGTAAATCGGCCAACCAGCTGATCCAGACATCAAAAATTATCAGGGAAAAGCCCTTTTCTTACTGGGCAAAAAGTATGCTGGCAACCATCCTTTCCTGGATTGGAAGATATTGGGTTGTAAATTTTTTATTGCTGGCTTTTGTTGCAGAAAAATATTCTCTGTCGGAGCATTTATTAATTCTTGGCCGGCAATTGAGCATGTGGATCATCCTGCTTGTAAGTCCCACACCCGGAGGAAGCGGTGTAGCCGAATACATTTTCGCCGACTTTCTGGGGGATTTCATTTCTAATGAATCGTGGTATATTCCGCTGGCCCTGTTCTGGCGGCTGATATCCTATTACCCTTATCTGATTATTGGCGCCATTTTATTACCAATCTGGTTGCGCAGGGTATTTACCAATAAATACAAGGAGGTGGATTGAACTAAAAGTGTTTATCAGCCTGTGTACAGCCTTCGTCTAAATCCCGAACAGCACATAATTAACCACAGTAGAAGAACCGGTTCACTAACTCCATGATCTCTTCTTCGTTATTCTGGATTCGGGCAATAAGTCCCTTGTCGTCGTATTTTTTCAAAAGTCCTGCCTGGAAATCGATCACTTCATCGGTAAAAACATGATGCTGGGTGTAGATATCCCGCTGCCGTATCAGCTGTTCTGCCGATTCGACACATGAAGCAGGTAGCTTTTTGAGTCGGGCCAGTTTGTCTTTATGGTCTTTATCGAAAATATTGATATCCACATAGGTTTGTTCGGTAGTTTTCAGCGGGTTTTTCATTTCAAAACCGCGCCGTGCTGCTACCGTTAAACCGGCCAGCAGCAGGTAAATGTCAGCCGAGCCGTCGGGGCTGCG
>QMPO01000270.1 GCA_003648625.1 Bacteroidota bacterium | reverse complement strand
GAAGAGGAACTACTGGAAACAATCGACTTTTTGAATAACGATCAGGAGATAAACGGTTTCATCGTTCAACTTCCTCTTCCTGAGCATATTGACACCGACAAAGTATTAAACCGGATTGATCCCTCAAAGGATGTGGATGGATTCCATCCGGTGAACATTGGCAGAATGGCTTTGGGATTGCCTTCATTCGTTTCAGCTACTCCTGCCGGAATTATTGAATTACTGGAACGTTACCGAATAGAAACCGAAGGTAAACATTGTGTTGTTCTGGGTCGGTCGAACATTGTCGGCTCACCTATCAGTATTCTGATGGCTAAAAAGACCTATCCCGGAAATTCCACAGTGACTATTTGCCATAGTAAAACCAAAGACATGGAAGACTACATGCGGAGCGCTGATATTTTGATTTGTGCCATCGGTCAGCCGCAGTTTGTTAAAGCAGATATGGTAAAAGAAGGAGCCGTTGTAATTGATGTGGGTATTCACCGCGTTCCGGCAGATAACGAAAAAGGCTACAGCATTGTAGGCGATGTTGCTTACGATGAAGTCGTTAAAAAAGCATCGTACATCACACCTGTTCCGGGTGGTGTAGGCCCTATGACTATAGCCATGCTGCTGAAAAACACGCTGCATGCAGCGAAAAATGACTTTTATAAGTAATCGAAACAACATTCATATCTTGCTACGAATAATTAGTGTATTTTTTCTGATCGCCCTTTTTTCGGGTAATATTAAATCGCAGGAGAGCGGAAAAGGGTGTACTGACCCGGCAGCGAAGAATTATGATATAACAGCTTCTGTCAACAACGGATCGTGTACGTATAAAACCACTGTTTACAATCCGCCCTTCAAATACCTGCTGCCTGAGGAAGTACAAGAAACTTCCGGTCTGATCTATTTTGACAAGGCTATATGGACTATAAACGATGGGGGTAATGATCCCATTCTGTATAAACTTGACCGGGAAACCGGAACAGTCACTGCAAGAATCACATTTACCAATGCGGGTAACACCGACTGGGAGGCTCTGGCCCAGGATGAAGAATATGTGTATATCGGTGACTTCGGTAACAACAGAGGAACACGAAATGATCTGCACGTGCTGAAAATTTCAAAAAAAGATATCACCGGGTCAGGTGATTCGAACGTAAGCAGTGAGTTCATATTTTTTTCCTATCCAGACTATACGGGAACAGTTGATAAGAAAAAGAATAACAACTTCGATTGCGAATCCATGATCTGTATTGGCGATTCGCTTTATCTTTTTTCAAAAAACAGAGGGAATAACAAAACGAAATTATATCGATTACCCAAGCAGGAAGGGAATTACAAAGCTGATCTTATCGACTCTTTCGATGTCCGGGGTCTGATCACCGGAGCCGATTATAATAAAACCACAAAAGAAGTCACTCTTTTAGGCTATACGAACAAAACGTGGTTGCCCTTCCTGTGGCTTTTATACGATTACGAAGATAACGATCTGTTCTCGGGCAACAAAAGACGCATTGACATGCTGAACATTCCGGCCACGCAAACAGAAGGGATTGCCTATGTTGACGGGCGGAATTGCATCATTACTTCCGAAGGGCGCAAATTGTTCACGCAAACGGCTTACGACCTGAATACGGGCAAATGGATAGAAGACAGGAAATATGAAGCAGACACGGGTGAGTTACTGCTACCGGAAATAAAAGCTACACCTAACCCGATGACAGGGAAGCGCCTCATTGTTCATATGAAAGATCTGTCGAAGGGAACTTGTATCATCAAATTGATCAGCGAAGATGGTAGCTTAGTGACAACAAAGAAATTGCTGGTTAAAGAGGAGCACCAAAGCCTACAGACGAAGTTAAAAACACATAAACTTAAACCGGGAAATTATCAATTGCAGGTGCATACGGGTACCCGCGTTATTAATTTAAAGTGTACAAAACTCGATGATTGACAAATCGGACAAACTATTTAAAGGCGGTATGATGCTGCCCATCATGGAAGACTTCTACACGCTTCAGGGGGAAGGCTACCATATGGGAAAAGCTGCCTATTTCGTAAGAATCGGCGGCTGTGATGTAGGCTGCTCCTGGTGCGACACAAAACAATCATGGAATGCTGATTTATTTCCTCCCGTAAGCGTGGATGATGTTGTGGGACGAATCTGTGCTGCACCAGCAAAAACGGTAGTGGTAACAGGCGGAGAGCCTTCCCTGTATCCTTTGGAGTATTTTACTTCGTCACTCAGAGAGCGAAATATAAAAACAATGGTGGAAACCTCAGGAGCTTATGAACTGACAGGTGACTGGGACTGGATTTGCCTTTCCCCTAAAAAAAATTCTCCGCCGCTACAGGAGATTCTTAAGAAAGCCAATGAATTGAAAGTGATCATCCAGACCCCGGAAGACCTGATCTGGGCTGAAGAAAATGCCGCGAAAGTAAATCCGGAATGCTTGTTGTACCTGCAACCCGAATGGAAAGTAAGCGAACAAATAATGGACGTACTTACCAATTATGTTATGGAAAATACACAATGGGCCGTATCTTTACAGGCACACAAATACATGAAGATTCCCTAGTGTCCCTTTTTATGAGATATGTAAAAATTATACTGTTCACTTTTATTTCGATTGCAGCACTGTTGTCTGAAGCACAGGAAAGCCAGGTGAGCTCACAAAATAAAAAAGCTCTCAAATTATACAGAAGTGCCGAAGCTGCCTTTTTAACAGGTTCATGGGAGACTGCCGAATTAAGCCTGAAAAAAGCCATTAAAAAAGATCCGGAATTTGTTGAAGCCTGGTTGTTACTGGGAGATGCTTACAGCGAAACAGGCAAAATGCAGGAAGCTGTTGATGCCTATAAACAAGCTCTGAAAATTGATTCATCTTTCTTTCCTTATGCATATTATATTATTGGTAATCTTGAATTTAAGCAAGGCAACTACGAATCTGCTTTAGATGCTTATAAATCATTTATTGCTTCAAAAGGGATTCCTGAAAATGAGATTTCAGAAGCTGCTGAGAAAATAAAACGAACTGAAACAGCTCTTCGCATTTCGAAAAATCCGCTGCTTGTCGATCCTGTAAACCTCGGGGACAAAATCAACAGCGCATCAGATGAATATGTCAATTTTGTCGATGAAGATATCACGCAGCTTTACCTGACTAAAAAAGAAGCAAATCATGCAAATGCTACAGACGGCAACCCGTTCAAAGAAAATTTTTACACGGCATTTCTGCATGATGGAGCATGGGACAGTCTTACCCGATTTAATTTAACTGTAAATCAGCAACGTAACATTGGCGGGATGAGTTTCTCGATCGACAGGAAACAAATCTATTTTACAGGATGTTCGTGGCCCGAAAATTACGGAAGTTGTGATCTTTATCAAATAGTAAAAACGGGAAACAACTGGGGGAGAGTACATAACCTGGGGACTCCGGTGAATACCGTTTCATGGGACTCGCAACCATTCTTGTCTTCCGACGGAAAAACACTCTATTTTGCTTCGAGACGACAAGGAGGAATAGGCGGTTCCGATATCTGGATGTCAGAAAAACAAGCGGATGGGAACTGGGGAATGCCTGTAAACCTTGGTAACAATATCAATACATCGGGTAACGAAATGGCCCCTTATATCCATGCCGACACCAAAACACTGTACTTTTCATCGGATACCCATGAGGGGCTGGGTGGTTACGACCTCTTTATGTCGAAAAAGGACGAAAACGGAGAGTGGAGCAAAGCAAAAAACCTGGGCAGCCCGGTCAACACAAAAGAGAACGAACTGAATATTTT